>NZ_JAOSHO010000030.1 GCF_025917275.1 Pseudomonas agronomica
GATTTCAATTCGGTGTAATGCTCGATCGCCGCATACCCCATCTCCCGCCCGACCCCCGACATCTTGTAACCGCCGAACGGCAAAGCCGGGTCCAAGGCGCTGTGGCAGTTGACCCACACCGAACCCGACTTGATCCGAGGAATCATCCGGTGCACCGCCGCCAAATCGTTCGACCAGATGCTCGCCCCAAGGCCGTAAGGGCTGTCATTGGCCATGCGCAACGCGTCGGCCTCATCATCGAACGGAATCGCCACGAGCACCGGGCCGAAGATTTCCTCTTGTACCAAGGCATGCCGCTGGTCGACGTCGACAATCACCGTGGGCTTGATGAAGAACCCAGGGCCGAATTGCTCACCGCCGCAGGCGATGGTCGCGCCACTTTCCCGGCCTTTTTCGATGTAGCCGTAAACCCGTTCCTGTTGACGGGCGGAGATCAACGGGCCCATTTCGACACTAGGGTCCAGGCCATTGCCGAGCTTCATCGCGTTGGCGATGTCGGCGATGTCCGCCACCACATTGTCGAAATGCTTGCGCTGCACATACAGCCGGGAGCCGGCGCAGCAGACCTGGCCCTGGTTGAAGAAGATCGCACTGGCGGCACCCGCGGCAGCGGTCTTCAGGTCGGCATCAGCCATGACGATGGTCGGTGATTTGCCGCCCAGCTCCAGGGTCACCCGGGTCATGGATTCCATGGCGATCTTGCCGATCTGCTTGCCCACGGCGGTGGAGCCGGTGAAGGTCAGCTTGTCCACCAACGGGTTATGAGTCAGGGCGGAGCCCGCTGTGATGCCGGTGCCGGTGACCACGTTGAACACGCCTTCGGGGTAACCGGCTTCCAGCACCAGTTCGGCGAGCTTCAGCGCGGTCAGCGGCGTTTCGTCGGCGGGTTTGAGCACCACGGTGCAACCGGTGGCCAGGGCAGGGCCGAGTTTCCAGCAGGCCAGCAGCAGAGGGAAATTCCAGGCGACGATGGCCCCGACCACGCCCACCGCTTCGCGGCGAATGAAACTATGGAATTGATCGTTGGGCATCAACGGCAGCGACACGTCGACGCTGGAGCCTTCGATCTTGGTGGCCCAACCGGCCATGTAGCGCAGGAAGTCGATGGACAGTTGCACGTCCATCACTTGCGCCACTGCCGCACTTTTACCATTGTTCAGGCATTCCAGTTGCGCCAGCAGCTCGGCGTCGCGCTGCATCAGGTCGGCGAGTTTCCATAACAGGTTCTGCCGCTCCCGAGGGCGGGTGTGGGTCCAGGCGGAGTCGTCGAAGGCTTGGCGGGCGGCGAGCACCGCGCGGTCAACGTCGTCGGGCGTGGCCCTTGGCACCACGCACAACACTTCGCCGGTGGCCGGATTGTGCAAGGGCATGGTCTGGCCATCCGCGGCCTCGACCCAGTCGCCGCCGATGAGCATGCGCGGTGTGCGTTGGACGAAGGCCGAAGTGGCGGGAAGCAGGTAAGGCAAGGGCATGTCGAGACCTCTTGTTTTGTGGGAACGGGTTTTTCCAACAGGGCAATGGCTGTGCCAAGTACCGAAAAGGCAGCGGGGTCCTTTATTAGCGAGCTTTTAACGACGAAAGGAGACAGTTGGCGGTCCGGTTTTTGTCGCAAATCGCGACACCCCATGAGACGGCGCGCAGCGTCCGTCTGTGCGAAGCGTCGTCGCGGGATATGCAGTGTTCTCGCCGCGGACATCTATGCTTGTCTCAGACTGCAACAGC
This sequence comes from Pseudomonas agronomica, assembly GCF_025917275.1. GTDB lineage: Bacteria > Pseudomonadota > Gammaproteobacteria > Pseudomonadales > Pseudomonadaceae > Aquipseudomonas > Aquipseudomonas agronomica. The sequence continues at coordinate 1,723 of NZ_JAOSHO010000030.1, forward strand.
TGTCGCGATATTAGACGCAGGCAGTCTCCTTATGACGCACCTGAAAGTCAGCTTTATCTTCTAATTCTTTGATTCAAAACGTATTTCGTAAGCTGGCACGCTCCGTGTATTGCTCATCGCAGACGTTTCTCTTGCCTCCGTTAGCGGCTCGTCGCCGACGGCAGAAACCATAAAAACGATAAGCCACAAAAATAAGAAAGCACCGTGCGAGGTTCGACGTTGATGAAGAGAAAACTCCGATCAGGCCTGAGCGTCAGTCTGCTGGCCGTGGCGGCCAGTGTGGCGCTGCATTCGCCTTTTAGCCTGGCAGCTCGTGACGCCCAGACCATCCTCAAGGAAACCTGTCAGGGCTGTCACACCCCCGAAGCCGATAACGCCTTGAGCCGTATCAGCCACCAACGCAAAACCCCAGAGGGCTGGCTGATGAGCATCGCGCGGATGCAGACCATGCACGGTTTGCAGATCAACGATGACGACCGCCGGGCCCTGGTCAAATACCTGGCCGACACCCAGGGCCTGGCGCCGAGCGAAACAGACGGCGTGCGTTATGCGCTGGAGCGACGGCTCAATACCGTCGAGACATTCGACGACCAGACCAGCCAGATGTGCGGCCGTTGTCACTCCGGTGCGCGGGTTGCCCTGCAGCGTCGACCTGCCCAGGAATGGGAGCGCCTGGTGAACTTCCACCTCGGCCAGTGGCCGTCCCTCGAATACCAGGCCCTGTCCCGTGACCGCGATTGGTTCGATCTGGCCCGCAAAGAAATGGTGCCGCTGCTGGCCAAGCGTTATCCGTTGGACAACCCGGCCTGGAAGAAATGGCTCGCCAGTGCTCCGCAAGCCGAGGCACTGGTCGGCGATTGGAACTTCAGTGGGCATTTGCCGGGTAAAGGCGAACTGGCCGGCGTCATGAGCGTGACGGCCGATGGCAGCGACACGTTCAAGGTCAGCGTCAAAGGTCGGTACGCCGACGGCGCCCCGTTCAACGGCGATGGCAGTGCGATTCTCTACAGCGGTTACGAATGGCGTGGCAACGTGACCGTTGATGGCTTGGCCATGCGCCAGGTGTTCGCCGCCCAAGGCAACGCCATGCAGGGCCGGATGTTCGAGGCCGAGCACGACGAGCGGGGTCTGGACTTCGTCGCTGCCAAACAGGGTTCCAACCGTTTGCTGGCGGTGCAGCCGGGTTATCTGAAGGCGGGCAGCGAAACCGAAGTTACCCTGATCGGCAGCGGTCTCACTGGTAAACCAGACTTCGGCAAAGGCGTGGAAGTGCTCCAAGTGCTGGAGCAAACTCCCGAGCGCCTACGGGTCAAACTCAAGGCGGCTGCCAATGCGCAACCGGGGCTGCGCAACGTTACGGTCGGCACGCTGAAAGGCCCGACGCTGTCGGTCTACAGCAAGATCGCTGAAGTCAAAGTCGTGCCCGAGTTCTCGGTGGCGCGGATCGGCGAGGGCGGTGGTTCGACGCCGAAAGTCCAGGGCCGTTTCGATGCTGAGGCGTGGGGCAAAGGGGCTGACGGCAAGCCCTATCGCATCGGCGTGTTCCCGGCGCAGTGGAAGGTCGAGGCTTTCGATGACCGCGCCAAAGAGGACGAAGACGTCAAGTTTGCCGGCACCATGCAGGCCGATACTGGCGTGTTTACCCCAGGCGATGCCGGGCCGAACCCGCAGCGCAAGATGTCCACCAACAATGCCGGCAACCTCAAGGTGATCGCGGCCGTCGACGACGCAGGGAAATCCCTGACCGGCGAAGGCCACCTGATCGTCACCGTGCAACGCTGGAACAATCCACCCATTCCATAAGTTGGCTGTTTTTAGCGGTTCCAGACATTTTTCGGAATGACCGCAGGTCTCGTAAATCGGGGCTTGCACAGGAGGTTTGCAATGGGCGCTATTTTGAATCTGGTCGAACGCAACCTGCACGAAGTGCATGTCGACGCCGACCGTATGCTGTTCCACATTCCCAGCAGTTCACTGTTTGCCAGCGATGAGCTGACCGGTACGATCATCGATAATTTGCGCGGTCCCGGCTGTTCGTCTGACGATCTGATCCAGCGCTTGGCCGAACGCTTCGACGGCGAAGAAATCACCGAAACCCTGCGCGAGCTGATCGCCTTGGAATTGGTGAGCGATGGCTCGCCCCTGACCCCGGACATCGGCACCAAACGGGTCGAACGCACGGCGATCAATACCGTAGTGCTCAATGTCAATACTGGCTGCAACCTCAGTTGCACGTATTGCTACAAGGAAGACCTCGACAAGCCGTCGGCGGGCAAGAAGATGGACGTCGAAACGGCGGTCGCCTCGGTGGAAATGCTGCTGCGCGAATCCCCCGACGAAGAGCGATTCACCGTGGTGTTCTTCGGAGGCGAGCCGCTGAGCAATCGCAAGCTGATCGAGTACATGGTCGATTACTGTGAAAAGCGTTTTGCAGAGGCGGGCAAGTTCGTCGAATTTGTCATGACCACCAACGCCACGCTGCTCACCGAAGACACGGTGGACTACCTCAACGCCCACCGCTTCGGACTGTCGGTCAGTATCGACGGACCGAAAACCGTGCACGACCGCAACCGCATCACCGTGGGCGGCCAGGGCACCTATGACGTGGTGCGGCGCAAGGCCGAGATGCTGTTGTCGCGTTACAACAGCCGTCCGGTCGGGGCGCGGGTAACCCTGACCACGGGCGTTACCGATATCGAGACTATCTGGGATCACCTGTTCAACGAACTGGGGTTTGCCGAAGTCGGTTTTGCTCCGGTGACGTCTGGTGATATCAGCAGCTTCAATTTGTCCAGCGACGAGCTGATCGAAGTCTTCGCCAACATGAAAAAGCTCGGTCGGCGTTATCTGGAAGCGGCGCTCGAACATCGCAATATCGGTTTCTCCAACCTGCATCAATTGATCACTGACATTCATGAAGGCCACAAGAAAGCCCTGCCGTGCGGTGCGGGCCTGAAGATGCTGGCGGTGGATCACAAGGGCGAGCTCAACCTGTGCCACCGCTTTACCGGTTCGAGCCTGCCGACATTCGGCAACGTCCACAGCGGCGTGAAACAGGTGGAGCTGAACGACTTCCTGTCCCAGCGCCTCGACCGCACCAACACCGGCTGCGAAGACTGCCAGATCCGCAATCTCTGCTCCGGCGGCTGCTACCACGAGAGCTACGCCCGATACGGCGACCCGACTCATCCGACCTATCACTACTGCGAACTGATGCGTGACTGGGTCGACTTCGGCATCGAGGTCTACACCCGGATCATGGCTCACAACCCTGCGTTTATCAGCAGCTATATCACTCCGCGCAAGGCTCACTGATATGAAACATCTCAAGGCAATCAACAACAAAGCCCAGAAGCTCGATCAGGCCGCGGCCGAAAACCGTATCGAGGAAGTGGTGGCGATGAGTTCCGTCGCCGGCTGCGCCTCGACCACCGACCCGGGTTGGGAAATCGATGCGTTTGGCGGTGTGTCGTCGCTGTGCCAGCCGATGGAAGCGGACCTGTATGGCTGCTCCGATCCGTGCTGGTGGCCGGCCCAGGTGCCGGACATGATGAGCACCTACCCGGACTGGAACAAGGACGCCCAGGCGTCCAACGAAAACTGGCGCAACCTTGGCACTGTCTTTCCAAAGGACAAGTGATCGGTCATGAAGAAGGATTCCAGCATGCAATGCATCAAAGCCTGCGGCCTGGCCGCGTTCGGTGTCCTGAGTGCTATGTCGCTCAATGTTCTGGCCGATGAAAACGCCGCGCTCCAAAGCGGTCACGAATACATGGTGACCACCAATTATCCGAACAACCTGCACGTGATCGACCTGGCCACCGACAGCCTGTTCAAGACCTGCAAGATGCCGGACGCCTTCGGTCCTGGTACCGTGCAACTGTCCCCGGATCGCAAGACCGCCTACGTACTGAACAACCATTACGCGGATGTCTACGGCGTGGAGCTGGACAGTTGCAAGCAGGTCTTCCACGCCAGCATCACCCAGAAACCTGGCGAGAAAGCGAGGTCGATGTTCGCCTTTACCCTCAGCCATGACGGCAAGGAACTCTTCGCCATCGCCAACCCGACGTTGATGCTCAACGATCGTTACGAGGTGCAGCCACCTCGGCTCGATGTCTACGCCACCAATGCCGGTATGGACGCCAGACCGGTTCGCAGTTTTCCGGCACCGCGCCAACTGACCATCATGCAAAGCGGGGACGATGGCACGCTGTACGTGGCCGGGGCGGACGTCTACAAGGTCGACGTGAACACCGGCAAGTTCGACGTGCTGATCCCCAGTCGCCATTGGAAGCGTGAAAACTACAGCGCGCCGGACGTGCTCTATGTCTGGAACCAGCAAACCTACCGTCATGATTTTTCGCTGCTCTACACCGCTGCGAAATTCACCGACAAAAAACAGGACCCGGCCACCGCCGAATACCTGTATGGACTGTTCAGCATCGACCTTAAAACCGGCAAGACCGAAACCACCGACTTCGGCCCGCTGACGGAAATCTACTTCAGCGGCATGCGCTCACCCAAGGACCCGAACCTGATGTTCGGCGTGCTCAACCGCCTGGCCAAGTACGACATCAAGCAGAAAAAGCTGCTCCAGGCCGCGACCCTGGATCATTCCTACTACTGCATTTCGTTCAACAAGGCCGGCAGCAAGATCTACCTGGCGGGCACCTTCAACGACGTAGCGGTGTTCGATGCCGACAGTTTGAAGCAGATCGGCAGCATCAAATTGCCCGGCGGCGACATGGCAATTACCACGGCGCAGATATTCATGCGTTAAGGAACGCGGGGAAGGGCAGCAGCCATTCAGTCAGGGCACCGTGGTGGTGCAATCCTCGCCGCAGCGGATCGTACAGAAGGATTCCATATGAATTTACCAAGCTACACCTGCGGGCCACAGACCACGCCCTTGCTGGCGATGACCATTGGCGCAGCCTTTGACCGAGCGGTCGAGCGGTTCAACGATCGCGAAGCGCTGGTGGTACGGCATCAAGGTCTACGTTACACCTGGGCGCAGTTGGCCGAAGAAGTGGAGGGTTGTGCTCGGGGGCTGCTTGCGCTGGGGCTCAAGACCGGCGAGCGGTTGGGCATCTGGTCGCCGAACTGCGCGCAATGGTGCATCACCCAGTTCGCGGCCGCCAAGGTCGGGGCGGTATTGGTGAACATCAACCCGGCCTACCGGTTGAGCGAGCTTGAATACACGCTCAAGCAATCGGGATGCCGCTGGCTGATTTGTGCCGATTCGTTCAAGACTTCCAACTACCACGCGATGCTTCAGGATCTGCTGCCCGAACTCCACGACTGCGGCGTGGGCGCGCTTGAAAGCGCTCGCTTGCCGGAACTGTGTGGCGTGATCAGCCTTGGCGACACGCCGGTTGACGGCATGTTGTCCTGGGAGGGGTTATTGGACCTGGCTGAACGGGTGGCTCCGCAGCAACTGCGCGAATGCGGCGAGCAATTGCAGTTCGACGACCCGGTCAACATCCAGTACACCTCGGGTACCACCGGATTTCCCAAAGGTGCCACCCTCAGCCACTACAACATCCTGAATAACGGTTTCATGGTGGGGGAAAGCCTGAAGCTCAGCGAGCACGACAGGTTAGTGATACCGGTGCCGTTGTATCACTGCTTCGGCATGGTCATGGGCAACCTGGGTTGTCTCACCCACGGAACGACCATGATCTATCCCAGTGCAGCCTTCGACCCTCTGGAGGCCCTGCGGGCCGCCGCACAGGAGAAAGCGACCGGCATGTATGGCGTACCGACGATGTTCATTGCAATGCTCGACCACCCGGAACGCCAGTCGTTGGACTTGAGTCACCTGCGAACGGGCATCATGGCCGGCTCCACCTGCCCGATCGAAGTCATGAAGCGGGTAATCGAGGAACTGCACCTCAAGGAGATGCAAATCGCCTATGGCATGACCGAAACCAGCCCGGTCTCCACCCAGACCGGGCCGGACGATGATATCGAGCATCGGGTCACCCGTGTCGGTCGTACCCAGCCGCATCTGGAAAGCAAGGTCGTCGATGAGCAAAACCGGATCGTGCCACGCGGTCAGGTCGGTGAGCTGTGTACCCGGGGATACAGCGTGATGCTGGGCTACTGGAACAACCCGCAAGCGACTGCGGAAGCCATCGACAATGCGCGCTGGATGCACACCGGCGACTTGGCAATCATGGACGACGACGGTTATCTGAAGATCATCGGTCGCAATAAGGACATGATCATTCGCGGCGGTGAAAACGTCTATCCACGCGAAATCGAGGAATTCTTCTTTACCCATTCTTCGGTGGCCGACGTGCAGGTGATTGGTGTGCCGGACAAAATCTACGGGGAAGAGATCGTGGCTTGGGTCAGATTGCATGAGGGACATCAGGCCAGCGCCGACGAGTTGCGCGAATACTGCAAAGGCCGGATCGCTCATTTCAAGACGCCACGCCATTTCAAGTTCGTTGACGATTTTCCGATGACCGTCAGTGGCAAGGTGCAGAAGTTTCGCATGCGTGAAATCAGCGTAGAGGAACTGGGAGCGCCGAGCACCGAGTAGTTGTAACCATTGGCAATTCGTCCAGGCAGTGATGCTGCCTGGGCGTCGATGGCATGCTGAGCGTTAGGTATATCCGCAGGGCTACGCTCACGGCGAACATCATTCTGCCGGAGGTTTGTACCCCGCCAGCATGTTCAATACTTCTTCATGTGAACCGCTTGCTTCAGCAAATCGCAAGGGCTTGGCGCGCTCGACGATCAGTTCTCGCGGGGTCGGAGAGGTCTCAAGCAGCTCGAAGAGTTCATCCAGGAACTCGTCCAGGGGCATGGCATGTTCGTCATTTTCCTGCCCGAGCAAGGTGGTGCGCACGCCCGGTGGCGCAAGCTCGATGACTTCGATTGGCGAAGCTTCCAGCTGGACACGAAGGCTCTGGGTAAAAGAGTGGACCGCCGCTTTGGTTGCGCTGTAGGTCGGTGTTGCCGGCAGCGGCACGAACGCCAAGGCCGAACTGACATTCACGATCGTTGCACTGGGTTGCTTGATCAGTTGGGGAATGAACGCATACGCCATGCGAATCGTGCCGAGCAGGTTGGTCGTCACGGTATCTTCGGCTGTGCCCAGGTATTCGGAATCGGTGAGATCCTCCCAATGCATGATGCCAGCGTTGTTTATCAGGACGTTCAGGTCCGGGTGGCTGGCCGCGAGTGCTTCGCTGTTGCGCTGGATGGATTGTGGGTCGGACACGTCCAGCAAGACGGAATCGATACCCGGATGTTCCGCCACGATCTGGTCGAGCAGTGCCTGGCGACGTCCCGCGATGATGACTTTGTTGCCCGCCTTGTGAAGCCTGAGCGCCAGGCCAAGGCCTATGCCGGAGGTGCCGCCAGTAACGAGAATCGTATTGCCAGTGCCGTTCATAGTAGACTCCAGTGAAGGTCATAAGTGGACACGTGTCCGCTTATGTAAAAAATCTACCGGACAATTGTCCGCTTTGCAATGCGCGAAGGAAAAATCTTGCCTAGGAATGACGAGTCGGCAATGCGTGCCGACGCCAAGAAAAACCGGGAGCGAATCCTGGAGGTCGCGGTGGTGGAACTGACGATCGATCCGGCGGTGCCGCTGAGTACGATCGCGAAGAAAGCCGGGGTAGGACAGGGCACGTTCTATCGTCACTTCGCTACCCGGGAAAGCCTGGTGTTCGAGGTGTATCAATTTGAAATGCAGCAGGTGGCCGCGTTGGCCGAACAACTGCTCGCGACAAAACCACCGAAAGAGGCGCTCCGAGAATGGATGAGCTGCCTCGCTGAATATGCAATGACCAAGGCCGGGCTTGCGACTGCGATACGACAGGCCGCTTCTGCCTACGAATTTCCTGGGAAATCTGGATACGCGCCAGTCCAGGCGGCAGCCGAGCTACTGCTGAGGGCTAATGAGGAGGCCGGGACCATTCGCAGCGGCGTCACCCACGACGATTTTTTCCTGGCCACGGCCGGCATATGGCAAATCGATTCCCAGAGCCAATGGCGTACTCGTCTCGACAGACTGATGGACCTGGTGATGGATGGCCTGTGCGCGGGCAGCCCTGAAAGTTTGAAGAAGAACGCGGGGGCGCCTGAGAATGCTACGTAGGTGATGCCCGGGACGCAAGCCAGCCCCCCAGACTGTTCAACGCTGATAAGCCAACAACCGGCGCTCGGCCAATCGAAATACACCCACCAGCGCGCACGCCAACAGCATGTAGAGCAGGGCGGCAATGCCATAGGCCTGGAAGGTCTTGAAGGTGGCGGCGTTCACATCGGCAGCGATTTTAAGAATGTCGGGAACGGTGGCGGTAAAGGCAATGGCCGTGGCGTGCAGGACGAAGATCACTTCGTTGCTGTAGGCCGGCAGTGCCCGGCGCAGCATGCTCGGGATCAGTACCAGGACGAACAATTGGCGGCGGGTCATGCCCAGGGCCAGCGCTGCCTCGATTTCACCGCGTGGGGTGGTGCGCAGCACACCGGCCAGAATCTCGACGGTGTAGGCGCAGGTGTTCAAGGCCAGCGCCAGGATCACGCAATGCATGCCGTCGCGAAAGAACCACCACAGGCTCGGCGACTCCCTGATCAGGCTCAGGCTGGCCAGGCCGCTGTAGATGATCAGCAGTTGCACGAATAGCGGCGTGCCACGAAATACCAAGGTGTAGAGCTGGACAGGCAACGCCAGCCAGCGATTGCCATAAGTGCGAACCAGCGCCAGGGGTATTGCCGCGGCCAGGCCGATAATGGCCGACGTTACCAACAGCCATAAGGTGACGGACAAGCCACTCCAGCGGTAACCGTCGGACCACAGGAAGTTGGGCCCGAACTCTTTCAGGATCTCGATCATCACACGCTCCGCTGCGGTTCGATGCTGTAGCGTCGTTCAAGGTGTTTGAGGGCCAGGCTGGAGAGGATCGCAAAGGCGAGGAAGATCGCCGCGATCACCAGATAGAAAAACATCTGCCGTGAGGTTGCGTTGCCCGCTTGCTTGGCGACCTGGACCATGTCATTGAGGCCCAGCAGCGAGATCAGGCCGGCACTTTTCAACAGCACCTGCCAGATGTTGCCGATGCCGGGCAAGGCGAACCGCATCATTTGCGGCAGGCGGATCCGCCGCAGCACTTGCCAATGGCTCATGCCATAGGCCCGAGCCGCTTCCAGTTGGCCAAACGGAATGGCCCTGAAGGCGCCGCGAAAGGTTTCGGCGCAGTAGGCACCGTAGATGAATCCCAACGTACCGATCGCGGTGCCATAGGGATTCAACTGCAACGATTCCCGGCCGAACGCCTGGGCTATCTGGTTGATTCCGATTTGTGCGCTGTAATAGATCAACAGCATCAGGACTAGGTCCGGCACGCTGCGCACCAGCGTGGTGTAGACCGTCGCGACCAGCCGCAGCGGCGCCACCGGCGAGAGTTTCGCCAAGGCGCCGAGCAGGCCAAGCACGATGGCGACGCAGGCGGCCCAGGTGGCGACCTGGACGGTCAGCCACGCGCCCTGGAAAATCAGATAACCATACCCTTCGAGAAACATGCTTTCGGGCTCCGCACGGATGGATTATTTCGGCGAGATGTCGAAGTCGAAGTATTTCCTGGCGATGCGCTCATAGGTGCCGTTGCGGTGGATCCGTTCGAGCGCCTGATTGATTTCCCCAGCGAGGGCGGTATCGCTTTTACGCAATCCGATGCCAGTGCCCGGACCGAAGATCTCCGGTGACTTGACCACCTCGCCGGCATAGTCGAAGCCCTTGCCGATAGGCTTCTTCAGCAGGCCTTCGGAAACGGCGATGGCATCGTCGAACGCCGCGTCCAGGCGACCGTTGATCAAGTCCGAATAGGTCAAGTCACTGCTTTGATACGGCACCACTTCCACGCCTTTGAGGCCCCACATCCGTTTTGCATAGGCTTCGAATACGCTGCCTTGCTGCACGCCGATGCGCTTGCCGCGCAAGGATTCGGCCGTTGGTTGCAGTGGGCTGCCTTGCGGGGCTACCAGGCGTGCCGGGGTGTCATACAGGGTGTCGGAGAAGGCGATTTCGGCTTTGCGCGCTTCAGTGATCGAGAGCGCAGAAAGTATGCCGTCGAACTTCCTGCCTTTAAGGGCCGAGATCATGCCGTCAAAGGCGTTTTCGACCCAGACGCAACGACGTTGCAACTCGCTGCACAGGCTTTCGCCCAGCTCGATATCGAAACCTGTCAGGGAGCCGTCTGGTCGCTTGGACTCGAACGGTGGGTAGGTGGGATCGACCCCGAAACGCAGCTCTTCGCTGGCGCCCCAGGTCATCAGCGGGCTGGCCACGAGCATCAAACCGATCAGACATTTTTTCATCGACAGGGTATCCACGACAGGTTGGTAGAACTGCCCCGGGAAGAGACCCGGGCAGCACACATCAGCCCTGAATGTTCAAGGCGTGTTTGAGTTGTCGAGCGCGTTGGTTGTCCACGGCCTGTCCATGGCCAAAGCCCCCCGCCCAGCCGCACACCTGGCCGGCATAGTCGACACCCCGTGCGAGACACTCGGCAAGGTTGTGCCGCGCTTGCCATGCCAGCAGGAACGCGGCGATAAAACCGTCGCCGGCACCCATGCTGTCGACGAACGCGCAGGGCCGCGCGGCCTGCTCATGCGCGCCTTGTGCGTCGACTGCGAGCGCGCCCTGGGCGCCGCGGGTGATGACCACCGTTGCCGGGCCCAGCGCCCGCATCGAATCCGCCAATTCACGGGCTTCGCTGGGCGACAGGTCGGCCGCCGAGAAAAAGGCGATATCGACGTGTCGGATCAAGGCTTGCCAATCGAACTCGACCCAGTTGTCCGAGAAGTCGAATGACAGGCAGCCACTGGCCTGGCGAATCTGCACCAGTTGGTTCTCAAGACCGCTATAGAGGCTGCTATGGGCCAGCTGGAATTGCGCGAGATAGTCCAAGTCGTCACCATTGAGTCGCAGTTGGCGGCAGACACCCGGATCGCTGCCGAGAAACACCCGTTCGCCGTCGATGCTGTCGACACAAGCCCAGCCGTTGGCTCCTGCCAGCGTTCTGCAATGAGATGCATCGACGGCTTCCTGTTGCAGGCAATCGAGCAGGTACTGGCCGTGCCGGTCATTACCAACGCAGCCCAGATAGGCGCTGCGAGCCCCCAGCCGGGCAGCAAACACCGACACGTTGAGTGCGTTGCCACCGGGGTACTCGATGTTCCGGTCCAGATAAACATCCACAGTGTTGTCGCCGACCGCGATCAGGCTGGCCATGCTCAGTACTCCGTTTTCCACATGTAGCGGCGCGTCGTCAGCGGCTGCTGGTGCCAGACCGCGAGATGAGCGGCAATGCGTTCCACGGCGATGCCGACGATGTAGGGCGCGACAATGGCGCGGATTTCCGGGTCGATGCCTTCCATTGGGAAATCCTTGGCGTCATAGACCATGACGCGTTCGGTGTATCGCTGACAGAAGCGCACCACACGTTCCATCTGCGCCCGGCTGGGGTCTTCGCCCACCAGCAGGAGCAGCGGGGTGGTGGCGTCGATGGCTTCGAACGGGCCGTGGAAAAACTCGGCAGCCTCCACCGGCAGGCAATGCAACCACTGGCTTTCCATCACCACGCAGACCCCGAATACATAGGCGGTGGTGAACATCGGGCCCGACGCGAGGAAGTACATCACGCGATCATCCTTGTACAGGCGCGCCTCTTCGGTGGCGCGCCGGTCGTTGTTGATCGCAGCGTCGGCGAGGGCCTGGGGCAGTGCCTTGAGCGAACGAGTGAGCTTGTCCAGCAGCGGCCAGCCTTCACGCTTGGCCAGGATCCCGCCGACCAGTGCCTGGAGGATCATGAAGCAACCGAAGTACGCCTCATCGGTACGTCCCAGCAAAAAGCAATGTTGAACGGCCTGGGCCAACGGCAGCTCGGCGGTTTGCGTCACGCCGACAGTGAGGCAAGGTTTGTCTCGCAGAAAACGTGCGGCGGCGATGGTTTCCTGGGTCGTCCCGGACTTGGAGGCGAGGACCACCAGGGTGCGTTCATCCAGGCGCGGCGGATCGATGTCCATGAAGTCGGCCGGGAAATAACGGCGTACCTCCAGTGTGTGGCTGTAGCGCTCCAGCCAGTATTGCAAGCCGAGCATGATGCGGTTGGGCGCCCCGCAACTGACGAAGTAGATGCGGTCGAATCGCGTGGCCAGTTCCTGGCCGAACTGCTGCGCGTCGTCGACGATTTGCACGGATTGCTGCAAGGAAGTGGTGAATGCTTCCCGGTTGAACTGGATCGCCATGTGAGCTCCTGGGGGCTTTGTTGCGGTGTTCATGTTGCGGATCATGATCACCATGTAGACCAAAAGCTATACCACCAAAAATACCATTACAAGATTTTTCCTCCGTGGTCTAATGCACCGTCACCGCAGTTTTCAAGGTAGGCAATGGGCCGTTTATTGGGTCTGCTTATCAAGATGGCGGGTTTGCGATGGTTTCAGTGAGTACTGTTGGCACGCCGTTGCACAGAAAAATAAATCCAGGATGTAGACCATGAAAGTTAGTCCTTCCAAATCCTCCGACGTGGCCCTGCTGGCGCCCGAACGCAAGCAGGTGGCCTGGCAGGCCGTCCAGGCCCTGCTGGAAATGCTGGAGCGCCCGGAGTTCGGGCCGACTGAACGAATTCCGGCGGAACGGGACCTGGCCGAGCATCTGGGCATCAGCCGGATGACGCTGCGAAAGGCCTTGCAAACGCTGATCGATCGCGGGGTCCTGGAGCGCCGTGGCAACCGCGGCACCTTCGTGACCGGTCCGGGCGTCGAGCGGCCACTCAATACCGTCGCGCGCAAAGGCATCGCCGAAGTCGTCGAACAAGCGGGGGCCAGGCCGGGCAGTAAATTGCTCTACTTCGAACAAACCCAGGCCAATGCCCGCGTGGCGAAACTGCTGAAGATCCAGGAAGGCGACCTCTTGCTGACCATCAGGCGACTGCGCACGGTGGATCAAAAGCCATTCTGCATAGAGACCAGCTACATCCCTGCAGCCCGCGCACCGGACCTCGTGGCGGGAGACCTGATCGAGGGGGCCTCGTTGTATGCGTTGCTGTTATCGCGCTACCAGATCGAAATGGAAAGTGACGAGGGCACGCTGAGCATCGCCACGATGAACGACCAGGAGGCCCGCTTGCTCGACGTCGAGCCCGGGACGGCCGCGCTGGTCTACCGAGGTGTGATCTTTGACCGCCAAGGGCAGCCGGTGGAATATCTGGTCTCGATCAACCATCCCCAACGCGTGGTGTTCAAACTGGCGGACAGTCGGGTCAATAGCCTGCATTGCGATCATTGATTTTCAAAAAAATGACCGGCGCTCACATCCGATGATGTTCCAGCAAAAAATCCACGAACACCCGCACCCGCGCCGGCATTGCCGACCCTCCAACGAAAACCGCATGGATCGGCTCCCGGTCTCCGGGGTTCCAGGCATCCAACAGCGGTACCAGGTCGCCGCGCTGCAGATCCCCGGTTACGGTGAACTCGCCGATACGGGCGATACCCGCGCCTAGCCGGGCGAGTTGTGCCAGCGCCTCGCCGCTGCTGCATTCGATGTTGCCGCTGACCTTCAGGGAGAATTCCCTGCCGTCGCGGATGAACGGCCAGTTGGGTTCGGCGCGACGAAAATTGAAGCGCAGGCAGTTGTGGCGCAGCAGATCTTCCGGTTCCTGCGGTGTGCCGTGGCGCTCCAGATACTCGGGCGAAGCCACCACCACTTGGCCAGTGTCGCCGATCCGGCGCGCTGTCAGCGGGCTGTCGGGCAGATGACCAAAGCGCACTGCCACATCGGCTTGGCCGCCGAGAATGTCGACCACTTCGTCGCCGAGGGTGAGGTCGACGACGATGTTCGGGTAGCGGGCGCTGAAGGCCGCCACCAGGGGAACGATCGTCTGTCGACCATGGCCGAGTGCTGCGCTGACCCGCAAACGGCCCTTGGGTACACCTTGGTCGGCGACGGCTTCTTCGACCTCGGCCATATCGGCCAGGATACGCCGGGCGCCGCGCAGGTAAGCCTCGCCCTCGGCGGTGAAGGTGATCGCCCGCGTGGTGCGCAACAGCAGGCGGGTGCCCAGCCGTAGTTCGGTTCGCGCGATGATCCGGCTGACCGCCGAGGGTGTCAGCCCCAGAGCACGCGCGGCAGCTGACAAGCTGCCTTCCTGCGCCACCGCGGCGAACACCGCCATCTCACCTGATCTGCCGTTGACGTCCATTTGTGCTCCGCACGCAAAGGTGTTTGCAAGAAAGGCTATCTACCGCCATAGAAGGTCGCATCGTAGCATTTGCGGCATAGATGAGGAGCCTTCCTATGCGTATCAATCCACCCCTTGTTGCACTCGCCATGGGTGCCTTTGGCATCGGCGTAACCGAGTTCGCCCCCATGGGCATGTTGCCGGGGATCGCTGCAGATCTCGGCGTTTCCATTCCCGCCGCAGGCCTGCTGGTCAGTGCCTACGCCCTGGGCGTACTGCTCGGCGCGCCGCTGATGACCCTGACCACCGGCAGGATTCCTCGGCGCTATCTGCTGATCGGACTCATGGCGATTTTCACCCTGGGAAACCTGATGTCAGCGCTGGCCACCGATTACTACAGCCTGATGGTCGCCAGGGTGGTGACTTCGCTGAACCACGGTGCGTTCTTTGGCGTGGGCTCCATCGTCGCGGCCAGCGTGGTCGCCCCGCAGAAACGTGCCGGGGCGGTTGCGGCGATGTTCATGGGCCTGACCTTGGCGACGATCGGCGGTGTGCCGCTGGCTGCCTGGTTTGGCGAACTGTTCGGCTGGCGCACGGCATTCTGGGGAATTACCGGCCTGGGCGTAGTGGCGATGGCGGCGCTGTGGTTCGCCTTGCCCAACGTGCCGGCGCCGCAAAGCATCGGCGTGCTGGCCGAAATTCGGGTACTGGGGCGTGGCCCGGTGTTGGGCGCGTTGGCCCTGACCGTGGTCGGCTCAGGTGCGATGTTCACCGTCTTCACGTATATCGCCCCGATCCTGAGCAGCGAGACTCATGCCTCAGCCACGTTCATCACGGCGATGCTGGTGCTGTTCGGCGTGGGACTGACGTTGGGCAACATGTGGGGCGGCAAGGCCGCGGATCGCTCGATAGACCGCACCCTGATCGTTTCGCTGGGCGTGCTGATTCTCGTCCTGCTGGCGTTCACCGTACTGATGCGCTGGCCGCTCCCGGCGGCAATCGCCATCCTGATCTGGGGCTTCGCCAGTTTTGCCTTGGTGCCGCCCTTGCAGATGCGCGTGATGGAAGCCGCCAAGGACGCGCCTAATCTGGCCTCGGCCGTGAACATCGGCGCTTTCAACTTGGGCAACGCGATTGGCGCGGCGCTGGGCGGCGCGGTGATCAACGCGGGCTTGGGCTATCCGGCGATTTCCCTGGCCGGCGCGGCGATGGCGGGCCTGGGGCTGCTGATGGTGCTGGCTTTCGCCTGGCGTTCCAGAATGGTTGCGGCTGCGGCGGTTTGATGTTTGCTGCCGCACTGCCGAAGACCGGCATCAACCGCCGCGCTGTATCTGCTCCAGTATCTGGCTGTCAGTGATGTCCATATCGTCCAGCAACAGGAACATCTTGCTCAGCACCTCGGCCATTTTCCGGTCGGTGTCGGCGAACGGCAGGTAGAACGCCTCGGCGCTGGTGCCTACGGGCACGATGCACAGGTAGTTGCCGGGTTCGATATGGATGGCTGCGCTGCCCATATGGATGCGGTAGCTGGCGCGCTGGCCGGTGATGTGCAGGAAATGCCCTTCACATTTGACGTTTTGCAACCCGAGCGCCTGGATCAATTCGCCGACCAGTTCGGCGCGTCGTTGCAAGGTTTCGTTGCTGGTGGCGTAGCCGTCCGCAGCGTAGGCCACGGAGACCAGCAAGTCGGCGTCGCGCATGACTTCCGAGAACAGCAGCGGCGGTACTTGCTCAAGGGGGATGGCTTTCTGGTCGCGGTGGAACGCAATCGTGTCGAAGGTGAAGTGTTCCGTTTCGGAGAGGTAGTGGCCGGTATCGAGAAAGTTGAACAGGGCGTAAATACCATGCTCTTTGCTCTCGTAATAGATGTCCTCGACGCTTGAGGTCGACCAATTGCGGACCTGAAGCAACCGGGCGGCTACTTTGCCTTTGAGGCGGTGGCCGGCAAATCGGTTGGACCACAGAGCGGTCTCTCGCTCAGCCGGTGTCAGCAGGTACAACTCGCGAAAGGCTTGTTTGAATGGCTGCACGCGGCGATGGGTCACGACTTCTTTCTGCCAGGCCGACAGTTGTCCTGCCGTGAACAGGTGAAAAGGGTGAGCAATACGCAGGTGCTTCTCGGCCACGTGTCGCCGGCCTTCGAGGTCAGTCACGGTCAGCGTTGCGGCATCGAGCCAACCCAACGCTGCGTCGTCGACCTGCACGATAAGCTGTTCGAGCAGCAGGCGAACCGCAGGCATTTTCAGCAGCGGCTTCAGCTCAGCCAATGCCAGGGTTTCGCCGCTGCTCATCATTGTTTCCAGGGTCCTGCACAAGCGTGCGATCTGTTCCTTGAGCTGGGTCTGCTGCGTTTTGAGCGCGATGAAGTCTGCGTGTTTGCGAATCGCAGGCGGCGCGGTCTTGAGGGTCTTTGCGGCTTTGCAGATGTGCAATGCCGGCGACAAGCCGTCGATGACGATCGTGACGTCATAGCCATCGATGGTGGCAGCCGTCAGGGCGGATTCGGCGATCTCCGATTCCATGGCCCATTCCAGGCGAATCGCCGAGGGGTAACCCGCGACACGCGCCAGGTTTTCCAATCCCGCCTGCACCGCTGCGTGGGAGTTGGCCTGTCGTTGAGCGCCGTATTTACGCACCTCTTTGTGCAGTTTTTTCAACGTCAGATAGCGCTGGCGTACATCATCCGAATCCATGACGGGCAGCACGCCATAGATGCGCATGGCCGGCTGTGCATGGCGGGCCAATTTCTTTTCCAAGGCCGGTCGACCGATGCCTCGGTACGCGTCGAGCAGTACACGCGTCTCGGGAAACGCCCAGTGCGAATGCTCGAGTGCCACGAGGTAGTCGCGCAAGTGCTCCGGGTCCGCCTCGGCCAGCGCCTTGTCCAGCAGGTAGCGGTCCACCACGCCCACCGTTTCATCAAGCGTATTGGGCAGGTCGGTACCCCATTCGGACCGAGGTGCCAGGGCAATGTTCAGATACTCGCGCTGAAAGGTGTGCAGGTCACTCCAGCCGAGCGCGTCGAGCACGATTCGGCTGGCCTGTCCTGCGTAGGGCAGGGCGGTCAGCAGGGTATTTCTGGAAAAGTCGGTCAGCGCGGCGAGCAGTGCTGCCGATTGGTCCTCGGACAACTCCTGAAGGAGCAGGAAACGTTCGAGCACCGCGGCGGTATCGCCGAAACGGTCGAAAAAGTCATCGGGCGTCGCGCCCAATCGCTCGATGACCGCCAGGGCCTGCAGCATCCATCGGGTGTCATACACCTCTACCGAACGGAAGATGTCAGCCAGCTTCTCGGCGTTATCGGGCAATCCAGCCAAGGCTTCCTCGACATAACGAACGGTGAAGCTTGCCAGTTCGGGGTGCACGGGTGCGCGTTCCTCATTGGGGAGATCATCATTCTGGAACGACTCATCATCGACGTCCTCGTCTTCGGGACTCTCATCGCTTGAGTCCTCCTCACCGAATGCTTCGTGGGTGTACCGATCCGGGTCCACATCATCGCTGTCCAACCCGGCGTCGGCTGCGTAGAACATCATGGCGCTGCCCCAGGTATTGGCCCCGCGGACGAAGCGGGGGTAATCGAGGCGGCCTGCTTCCACCAAGCCCAAGGCGATGCGCTTGATTTCCTGATGCACGTAGATATAGGCGTCAGCGATTTTCCGTTGTTCTTCCCCAGGCGCTGAAGGGGGCTGCTCGCGATTCCAGCTGCCATCCAGCAACCATCCGGCGAAGGTCTGCCAGGTTGGGGTGGACGGGTAGTTGCTCAAGCGATGGATACAGGCTTGGACGTCAGGCAAGGCCCAGGCCTGGTCCGGGCTTCTGCGGTAATAGGCGGGGCCATCTTCGTCAGTGGGTAATGGATAGTCACTGTCTTCGAGGGCAAATTGCAGCATGTGCTGCAGCCGCGCGCCAATCTGCCCTAGCGCATAAGTGTCCGGGTGGGCGGTGATCCAGGCATCGCAGATTCGATATTGCAGGCCGTAGCGCTGCTGATCGCGAAGGTCCTCCAGGTCGTCCCAAACGGTCGGAAACACAAAACCGTCAGCCAGCGCCTTGGGTCCATCCTCGGGATGCTGCCTGACCCAGTCCTCGGCGATGCGCAGAACGTCGATGCCGTTCCAGAAATCGGGAGCGAACTGGTCATATGGGCTAAGCTCGGGATACTCATCCAGCGCTTTGTCGCAGAATACTCGCAGTGCAGCGAGGCGCGTGGCTTGTTCGGGCAAAGGACGGCGTGATTGCATGAGGGGTTCCGAGGGGCGAGCGACAAGGATCAACCGCCAATCAGCGGCAGCAGGCGGATAAACGCGAGTGTGGATGGCGCGCTCAATTCAATCGACTCATCGAGCCTCTGGAGCATGACGCCGTTATGCAGAATGCGGAACGCACGGGTTTCAAAGCCCTTCAAGGCTCGTTCGGCCTCAACGCCAACATTCACGTCCAGAGACGCGCTGGCTTGAGGCAAGGCTATCGCGCCTTCGCTGGCTTGCTGACAAATGTCCCGCTCGCTCAGGTATTGGCGGTCGAGCACTTCACGCACCGACGCTTGTTGCAGCGAGTGCTGAGCCAACAATGCGGCGATCTGCTCGGCAACGGCCAGGCGAATCAACTCGGCGACCGTCAAGGTCAATGAGGTCGGAGTCAGGGTGACAGGAGGCAGCAAAGGCTCCTGGCGTGCGCCTTTCAGGCCATAGCTATGAACCACGAACTCCATGATGCATTCCTTGCAAGCCAGACCAGCCGGGCGGATGGCACGTTAGCATATACCATCAGGGCCAGTGTCTTGATCCGGGCCAGGAAGCAGGCACGTAGCCCCTTGATAAGAGCCATGAATACCCCTCCCTGACGCCTGTGTCTCGGATTATTCCCACGTTTCCTTCAGGACCGAGCGAAACAGTTCCGACGGCAGCGTAATACTGTCGGAACACCTGTGGCGAGGGAGCTTGCTCCCGCTCGGCTGCGAAGCGGCCGTGAACCGGCGCATGCGGTCCATCTGAAGCGCCGCATTTGGCAGTTTCGGGGCCGCTGCAGCCCAACGGGGCGGTGCGACGTTTCGCTAAACCCCCTCGCCACAGGTCCATGAATCCGGCTTTCAGTCGAGGCGATCGATAGCCCGCACAAGATTTGCCCGTGCCTGCCGCTCGAATGCCTCGAAATAAGGGGCGGTCGTATAGAGACGCTCCCGGGCCAGGAAACCCTCCAGGACCTCGCGCCGCTTCTGACGGTACACAGGCAGGGGCACGTACTGATATTCAAGGCGGATTTGCCGGTCGTATTCCTCAAACCGCTCGAAGGAGGCCCCCAGGATTGCCAAGTCAGTATCCACCAGCACCGCCTCGTCTGCCGTCGCTGGAGCACCGTCGTGCCGTGTCACCATGACCAGGTCGTAAAGCCTGCGTCGTGTTTCCTCGTCCAGTCCGTTATCCCGTGCCACGTCGTCCAACCACTGTGCACTGCGCAGCTCGTTGTCGGTGCGAAGGGGGTCGTAGATCGCGTCATGAAACCACAGCGCGAGGTCAACTTCGGCGGGTGCCTGGCAAGCGGCGTTGACGAGCTGCCGTACGTGGAGGCACTCCGCCAGATGCTGGCGGTTGTGATAAGCGCGGTGTGGCTCGCAATAGCGTCGAATGAGTTCTTCAAACGTCTCTCGCGGTGCGTGCCTGACGCCGAGCTCCGCCCAGACCCGAGTCCAGGCGGCAAGGCCCCTGTCATCAGATGCTGCGAGATTGCGATGTCCCCCGGCCGGGAACAGGTCGGTTCTATCTGGCAGTTCCGTCATTGGTATTCCTCTGCGTGCCAATCCAGCGTTCCACCCAGTCGATCATTGTCGGCGCAGTGAAGGTCTGCGCTGGGTAGAACAGGTGTTCTTCACCCTGCATCAGGACCTGTCCACTACCTTAACGTGGTATTGCGCAAATAGCGTGCCGGTGAAGTGCCCAGTGTCTTGCGAAACATGCTGATGAATGAGCTGACTGACTCGTAGCCGAGCGCTTCGGCGGTTCTCTGCACCGATTGACCCTCGGCCAGGTTCTGCAACGCGACGATGATCTGCCATTGCTTGCGCCATTGGCCGAAGGTAAGGCCGGTTTCGCTTTTTACCAGGCGGGCCAGCGAGCGCTCGCTCATGGCCACATGCCGGGCCCAACTCGCCATGGTGGCGCGGTCAGCGGGATCTTGCGCCAGCGCCCGGGCAATCGTGCGAAGCGGGATCGATGCGGGCAAGGGCAGGTAAAGCTGTTCCGTCGGCGCCGATTCAAGTTCTTCAAGCAGCACGTTGGCCAACCGCGCAGGGCGCGAATCGGCCGGGTAATCCTGCGCCTGGCCGCTCAGGTGGCGAATGAGCTCAAGGATCAAGGGTGACAGGGCCAGCGTGCAACAGCGTTCTGGCAGCGACGCGGCGTCGGGTTCGACGAACAGGAAACACACCTGCCCGTTGGCCGTGACACGGTTGTTATGCGAGACGCCACCGGGAATCCACACGCCGAACCCTGACGGGACCATCCACACGCCATCTTCCACCGTGCACACGATGCCCCCGCGATAAGCGACCACCAGTTGTCCCTTGCGGTGTTTGTGTGTCGCCGATTCGCTGTCGTTGCGCTGGGGTTCCAGCATCAGCGCCACGGCGGGTTGGGAAAGGTTGTCGTACTCGAACTGATCGACGTGCAGGCGGTGGAGGTCGGTCATGGCGTGATCGAAGGTTGTCTGGATTTGATTATATTTTGGCAGTGTACTCAATATCGGCAGCGGCGGTCATTCCCTAGCATGAGCCACAAGCCCTCTCACAGGAGGCGGGCGAATGCTAGAACCTTCCGAATCCCGGTGCTTGCCATGCTCAGCGAAATCTCCATTGCCAACCTCTATTTCCCTCCGTTGCTGATCTACCTGGGCGTATCGGCCCTGGTCTACAAACTCATCGAGCGCGTGGCCCGTCGCTGGCTGGACGGGACGTGGCACCCGGCGCTGGCCCGTTTTTTCGTGTCGCTCATTGTCGTCTCGGCGATCGTCACCCACTGCTGAGCGAGGTCGGCCATGTCTATCGCCAAAATACTCAAGCCTGCCGTCACCCTGGGACTTGGCTTGCTGGCCGTGGTGTCCTGCCTGCAACTCTGGCGGGCGTATGTCTTGGCGCCCTGGACCCGGGACGGGCGGGTAAGCGCACAGGTCATTCGTATAGCACCGGAGGTGTCCGGTCAGGTCGTGCAGTTGTTGGCCGGCGACAACCAATGGGTGACAAAGGGCGAATTACTGTATCGCATCGACGCCCGTGCCTACCGATTGGCGCTGCAGCAGCGCGAGGCGGCGTTCGCCGAGGCGCGCAGTGTATTCGAGCAGCGCAGTGCGCAGTTCACGCGGCGGACCCGACTGGCCGAGGCCATCGCCCGGGAAGAAATAGATAACGCGGCGCGAGACTTGGCCGTTGCCCAGGCGCGCCTGGACGCGGCACGCAGCCAGCTGGCCCAAGCGCGGCTTGACCTGGACCGCACGACTGTCCGTTCACCGGTGGACGGCTATGTCACGCAACTTCGGCTGCAGGCCGGTGACTACGCTGAGGCGGGCAATACCAACCTGTTCGTGGTCGACGGGCACAGTTTCTGGGTCACCGGTTATTTCGAAGAGACCAAGCTGCCGGGTGTGCGCATCGGCGCTCCGGTGTCGATCAAGTTGATGGGGTTCGCCCCGCTGCTGGAAGGACATGTGGCAAGCATGGGCCGGGGGATTGCCGACGCCAACGAACTGCGCAGCGACAGCGGTTTGCCCAGGGTGAGCCCCACCTTCAGCTGGATTCGGTTGGCCCAGCGTGTACCGGTGCGCATCGAGTTGGACAAGGTTCCGGACGGGGTGGAGCTGGCAGCGGGCATGACCGCCAACGTCGAAGTGACGTCACCCGATACCGCCGCGCGCTGGCGACTGACCCAGTGGCTGCAGGCGTTCATGTGATGATGAATCCGGCGAAACAGCTTTTCGCGGCGATTCCGCGGCCGTGGACGGCGGTCACTTTTCCCTACGTGATGCGCAGTATTTTCGCGGCGGGTCTGGCGCTGTGGCTCGGCTTCCAACTGCACCTGGAGTCACCGTTCTCCGGCGCATCCACCGTGTTGCTGCTGGTGCAGCCCGTCCAAGGGGCCGTTCTCGGCAAGGGCTTTCATCGCATGCTGGGTACGTTGGTCGGCCTGGTGGCGGCATTCGTGCTGACAGGGCTGTTCGCGCAACAGATGCTGTTGTTCATCATGGGCATCGGGCTGTGGCTGGGCCTGTGCGTGGGGGCGATGACGGTGTTGCGCCATTACCTGGCCACGGCGGCGGTGGTGGCGGGTTACACGGTGTGCCTGGCGTTGGGGCCGGCCATCGTCGCGCCGGAGCAGGGATTCGATCACATCGTGGCCCGTGGCACGGCGGTGGCGCTCGGGGTGCTTAGCTTGGGCCTGGCCGTGACGCTGTTCAGTCCCAGGACGATGGAAAACAACATCCGCAGCGCGCTGGTCGATGTCTGTGTCCGCAGTGCCCGGCTGCTCGCTGCGACACTCTCCGGCGAGCCGACCTTGCAACAGGCGACGCAACGTCACGCGCTGGCCCTGGATATCGGCAAGGTGGACGATCAACTCGGGCTCGGCCGGGGCGAGTCGCCGTTGATTCGCTCCCGGCAGTCGGCGATTCAGGCAGGCCTGGCGCATCTGCAATCCGCCGTGCTTGATGTGTCCCTCGACGACCAGCACGCCGGACTCGCTCCGACGTTGCTGGCTCAACTGAGCATCGAATTGCGACAACTGAGTGAGCGGTTGATGGACCGCCGCGTTGACTTTCTCGCCGCCGCCGATTCGGTGGGGCGCCTTCGTCGCCTGGCGGATGATCGCGCTGACGGGGACCCCCACGCGCGGTTGCTCGGCGAACGGTTGGATGAACAACTGATGGACCTGGGCGAGGCCTTGTCGAACTTCTCCAGCCTCGATCACGCTCGCCGGGAGCAGGTCCGTGCCGTCGGGTATCACCGCGATTACGCTGATGCGGCGCGAAACGGCGTCAGGGCGCTGCTTGCCACGTTGGCCGCGGGTACGGTTTGGTATTTCACCGGTTGGGATCAAGGGCCCGCGCTGCTGGCGGTCCTGGGTCCATGCTGCACATTACTGGCGACGGCCCCTGCGCCTGCCCAAGGCATAACCAGCTTCATACGCGGCACTCTCTATGCCATTCTGGCGGCGGCGCTGTGCAAATTCCTGCTGCTGCCACAGATCAACGGTTTCCCTCTATTGCTGCTGGTGCTGGCTGCGTTCTGGTCATTCGGAATCCATGGGACGAGCCAACCCCGCCATGCGCTGCAAAGCATCGCTTACCTGATCGGGTTCAACACGTTGGTGAGCACCGGCGAAACTGCGTCCTACGATTTCGCCGATTTCGCGAACCAGGCGTTCGCCTGGATCGTCGCGATGCTGGTCTGCCTCCTGGCCTTCCAGATCGTGCCGAGGGATCCCGCCAGGCACGTCCAGGCATTGAAACGTTCACTGCACAAGGAAACACGTCTGCTGCTTCGCCGGGGCGGCACGATTAATCACCCCAAATGGCAAGCGAAACAACAGGGGCGGATCGTCGCCTTGAAGCGTTTGCCTGGCGCCGATAATCCGCATGCTTGCCAGGCGGGCTACTTGTCGTTGCTACTGAGCAAGGAACTGCGCCGGCTACAGCGCAAAGCGAGCCGGCTTGATCCGAAATCCCCCATCGCCCGATGTGCACAAACCGGCGCGCGGCGGGTGGCTCGATATGCCCATCATCCGGCAATCGGTGCCGTTCACGCACGGCGTACCTCCAGCTCGATGAGCAGGCTTGGCGAGCATGCACTGGCGATCACTTATCAACACTTGGCTTGGCTGCTGGAGCAATACGCGAATCTCGCACATCCCCGTCGCTGAGCCAGAACCCCAGCATCCGGTCGGGATTTTTGTCAGAGCAACACCCGACGAAGCCTGCCGCTTAACGGCACCACGCGCTCATCTGGCGTGGGCAACGGCCGCCCGACCAGCCCCATGCCTTCGCTGATCACAACCGCGTCCGGCAACAGGCACAGGTTGGACGGGGTATCCAGGTCGCGGGCGAGCACAGTGACCTGGGCTGTCTGCAAGTCGCAGTTCAGCAGTCGGCCGCTGAATCGGGTAAAGCCGCCATGCAGGGGTTCGCCGTTCCAGTCGGGTAGCAGGGGTTGTTGCAGGCGCTCGCAGAGTTCCAGCACCAACAGGTGACCATTGGGGCGCAGCACCAGTCCGGTGGGCAGTTGCAGGCCGCGAATCAGCACGTCGATCGCTGCATTGGCGGGCCAGACCCGGATCACCTGGCCTGCCTTCTCGGCAAAGTCGATGCCCTTGCGGCTCGGCTCGCCGTGCAGCTCGCCCGAGAACAGGCTGATCAGCACGGCGCCCGTCGCCGGTTCGTACGCCAGCGTCACGGGCACGGCTTCCTGGCCTTGATCCAGTTCGGGCAGTTGGGCCAGCACCCGTTCTTCCTGGCCCGTGGCGAACTCCACCAACTGATTGGTATCGGGCTTGACGGCCAGCCAGCTGCGGCGGGTCGGGTGGTAGCACAACGCATTGAGGTTGCCACGACTATGGAAGACGGGCTCAGGCGGTGTGTATTGCAGGTCCAGCAGCTTGGAGCCGGCGACGTAATCAGTCTGGCTGACCAGGCAGCGTCCGTCACCGCAGGCAATGTCCGACACCCCCATGATTTCGTCGCGCAGCATTCGCGCCTGCATGTTCATGGCACGGAAGCCCTGCGCGAGTGTTTCCCGGGGCAGGTAGGCGCCAGGGTTGTGCGGATCGGGTCGCAGTCGGCTGATACGACCGCTGAAGGGCTGGTCGGGCAGGCCCGAGCCCGCCTCGGTCAGCAGCAGGCTGCCGTCGGCGTGCAGGCTCAGGCCGCGAGGGTTCAGCAGGTCCTCGGCGATAAAGGTGCTGGGGCGCAGGCGTTCGTCGGGTTGCGCGGGGATCTGTAGGGGCGCGGGCATCGGTTCTCTCCATGAAAAAAGGGGCGCGGTTATTGCGGCGGTTGCCACGGTTCACCGGTGAGATAGGCCCGCAGCAGCGCCCGCTGGCAGGGCGACATCGAGCGCACCACGGGCATGAACAGCGTGGTGCCTTTGTAGGCATCCG
Organism: Pseudomonas agronomica; assembly: GCF_025917275.1. Taxonomy (GTDB): domain Bacteria; phylum Pseudomonadota; class Gammaproteobacteria; order Pseudomonadales; family Pseudomonadaceae; genus Aquipseudomonas; species Aquipseudomonas agronomica. The sequence continues at coordinate 27,071 of NZ_JAOSHO010000030.1, forward strand.
AGGTGCGGGCGAGGATCGGGTTCTTGGCGCCGTTGATGGCGTCGGGCTGATTCAGCGGGATATAGCGCGACATGGCGGGGAATGCCAGGTAGTGAAAGCGCAACACGTTGGGGTACATCATCGGCCAGGTGATGGTGGTGCCCTGGGCAATACCGAAGTCGGTCTGGGCGTATTTGCGAAAGTTGGTGAAGCAGGCACTGCTGTCCAAGCCGTTGGCGGTGCAGGTCAAGGCGACAAAACCCGCCTGGGCGGCGC
>NZ_JAOSHO010000300.1 GCF_025917275.1 Pseudomonas agronomica
ACTTCGGCCTGGAACAGCGCGCCGTCGATGGCGACGTGCTTGATGTTCGGGTTCAGCACCGCCATCAGGTTCAGCGCCTGGACCACATCCGGGCAGTTCTGGCACGACAGCGAGAAATACGTCTCGAAGTTGAACTCGCCCTTGAGCGAGCGGATCTGTTCGATCACTTCGACACTGGCCTTCGACGGGTGGCCACCGACTTGCAGCAGGGCCAGCACCAGCGAAGTAAATTCATGCCCCATGGGAATGCCGGCGAAACGCAGGCTGATATCGGCTCCGGGGCGGTTCAACGAGAACGATGGCTTGCGCGCATCGGTGCCGTTGTCGAGCAAGGTAATCTGGTTGGAAAGACTGGCAACGTCTTTGAGTAACGCGAGCATTTCCTGGGATTTCGCACCGTCGTCGAGGGATGCAACGATCTCGATCGGCTGGGTGACCCGTTCCAGGTATGACTTCAACTGAGCTTTAAGATTGGCGTCCAACATACGGGCGATTTCCATTTTTTGAATTTCAGAAAAAACAACGCCCGAGCGAATCTCGCCCGGGCGTTTTTTGGGGCGAAGCGGCTTACTTGCTTAAGAGCGGATCGCCCTCGGATGGATCACAGACTTAGATCTTGCCGACCAGGTCCAGGGACGGAGCCAGGGTGGCCTCGCCTTCTTTCCACTTGGCTGGGCAGACTTCGCCTGGGTGAGCGGCAACGTACTGGGCGGCCTTGATCTTGCGCAGCAGCTCGGAAGCGTCGCGGCCTACACCGCCGTCGTTGATTTCAACGATCTTGATCTGGCCTTCAGGGTTGATCACGAAAGTACCGCGGTCAGCCAGGCCAGCTTCTTCGATCAGCACGTCGAAGTTGCGGGAGATAGCCAGGGTCGGGTCGCCGATCATGGTGTACTGGATCTTGCCAATGGCTGGCGAAGTGTTGTGCCAGGCAGCGTGGGCAAAGTGAGTGTCGGTGGACACGCTGTAGATCTCGACGCCCAGCTTCTGGAATTCGGCGTAGTTGTCGGCCAGGTCTTCCAGTTCGGTTGGGCAAACGAAGGTGAAGTCAGCCGGGTAGAAGAACACGACAGACCACTTGCCTTTCAGGTCAGCGTCCGATACTTCGATGAAGCTGCCATTTTTGTAAGCGGTGGCTTTGAACGGTTTAACTTGGCTGTTGATGATAGGCATCGTTGACTCTCCGTCAGGGGTTGAAAAGTTGATGGGGTGAATCTTAGCCATTCACTGCGCTATTGGCTCATTGCCAAACCTCATGCTAATGATTGGTTTTGGCTATCAGGAATCCATATAGATAGAAGAAATCTGTAGGAGCTGGCGAAGCCTGCGATCTTTTGATCTTGATCTTTCGCTTGAGATGCAAATGTCAGGGGAAAGATCGCAGCCTCGTTGCACTCGGCAGCTCCTACAGACAGCTTCTACAGACAACTCCTACATGGCTCCGGCACAGAGCCTATAGGCAGAATCAGGCAGTGGGCGTGCGCATGGTGACAAATTCTTCGGCAGCGGTCGGGTGTACGCCGATGGTTTCGTCGAAGTCACGCTTGGTCGCGCCGGCCTTCAGGGCAATAGCCAAGCCCTGGACGATTTCCCCCGCATCCGGGCCGACCATGTGGCAGCCCAAGACCTTATCGGTCCTGGCATCGACCACCAGCTTCATCAGCGTGCGTTCCTGGCACTCGGTGAGGGTCAGTTTCATCGGCCGGAAACGGCTTTCGAAAATCTGCACCTCATGGCCCTCCTCCCGGGCCTGCTCTTCCGTCAGGCCAACCGTGCCGATGTTCGGCAGGCTGAACACGGCCGTGGGAATCATCCGATAGTCCACCAGGCGATACTGCTCGGGCTTGAACAGGCGTCGCGCCACCGCCATGCCTTCAGCCAACGCGACAGGCGTGAGCTGCACGCGGCCGATCACGTCGCCAATCGCCAGGATCGACGGCTCAGCGGTCTCGTATTTTTCGTTGACCTGCACAAAGCCTTTTTCATCCAGCGTCACGCCGGTGTTCTCCAGGCCGAGGTTGTCCAGCATCGGTCGCCGGCCAGTGGCATAGAACACGCAATCGGTGGACAGCGTGCGGCCGTCCTTGAGCGTCACCTTCAGGCTGCCGTCGGCTTCTTTGTCAATGCGCTGGATGTCCGCATTGAATTGCAGCTCCAGGCCACGACGCTGCAGCTCTTCGGCCAGATGCTTGCGCACCGCGCCATCAAAGCCACGCAGGAACAGGTCGCCGCGATACAGCAAGGACGTTTGCGCGCCCATGCCATGGAAGATCCCGGCGAATTCCACCGCGATGTAGCCGCCGCCCACCACCAGCATGCGCTTGGGCAGCGTCTTCAGGAAAAACGCCTCGTTGGAGCTGATGGCGTGCTCGCGCCCTGGAATATCCGGGATCACCGGCCAGCCGCCCGTGGCGATCATGATGTGCTCGGCGGTATGGCGCTCGCCGTTGATCTCGATTTCGTGAGGGCCGGTGATCCTGGCGTGGCCTTCATGCAGCGTGACGCCGCTGTTGCCCAACAGGTTACGGTAGATGCCGTTGAGGCGATTGATCTCGCGATCCTTGTTGGCAATCAGCGTCGCCCAGTCGAAACTCGCCTCGCCAGCTGTCCAGCCGTAGGCCGACGCTTGTTCGAAGTCTTCGGCGTAATGCGCGCCGTAGACCAGCAGTTTTTTCGGCACGCAACCGACGTTCACGCACGTACCGCCCAGGTAGCGGCTTTCCGCCACGCCCACTTTTGCGCCAAACCCCGCGGCAAACCGCGCCGCCCGCACACCGCCGGAACCGGCGCCAATCACATACAGATCAAAATCGTAGGCCATCATCTATCTCCTTCGGCAGGTTGTCAGCATACCTGCTGCTTTCACCTGGGGCAGCGTTCAGATGGTTATGGGGGCGGAACCTCAAAAGCCAAACGGCTTTTTGCAGCTTGCCTTTGTGGCAAGGGAGCTTGCTCCCGCTCGGCGCTGTAGCAACTGCGTAGGAGCTGCGTAGGAGCTGCCGAGTGAAACGAGGCTGCGATCTCTCCCCAGACACTTGAATCTCAAGATCAGGATCAAGATCAAGATCAAGAGATCGCAGGCTTCGCCAGCTCCTACGGGGCCCGGCGGGAGCAGCTTTCTTGCCACGGGATGCTCTGTGCCTGCGATTCGCAGGTATAAAAAAACGCCCCATCGGGGCGTTTTTTCAAGCGCGGCGCAGGCTATCAGTAAGCCTTGCCGGTCTTGTAGAAGTTCTCGAAGCAGAAGTTGGTCGCGTCGATATAACCTTCGGCGCCACCGCAGTCGAAACGCTTGCCCTTGAACTTGTAGGCCATGACACAGCCGTTCTGGGCCTGTTTCATCAGGGCGTCGGTGATCTGGATTTCGCCGCCCTTGCCTGGCTCAGTCTGTTCGATCAGGTCGAAAATGTCCGGCGTCAGGATGTAGCGGCCGATGATCGCCAGGTTCGACGGTGCATCTTCAGGCTTTGGTTTTTCAACCATGCTGTGGACGCGGTAGATGTCGTCGCGGATCATTTCGCCCGCGATCACACCGTACTTGTTGGTTTCCTGCGGATCCACTTCCTGGATCGCCACGATGGAGCAGCGGAACTGCTTGTACAGCTTGACCATCTGGGTCAGTACGCCGTCGCCTTCCAGGTTGACGCAAAGGTCGTCCGCGAGGACCACGGCGAACGGTTCGTCACCGATCAATGGGCGGCCGGTGAGGATCGCGTGGCCCAGGCCTTTCATTTCGGTCTGGCGGGTGTAGGAGAACGAGCACTCGTCCAGCAACTTGCGAATGCCGACCAGGTATTTTTCCTTGTCGGTGCCCTTGATCTGGTTTTCCAGCTCGTAGCTGATGTCGAAATGGTCTTCCAGGGCGCGCTTGCCACGGCCGGTGACGATGGAGATTTCCGTCAGGCCTGCATCGAGGGCTTCTTCGACGCCGTACTGGATCAGTGGCTTGTTCACCACCGGCAGCATTTCTTTGGGCATGGCTTTAGTCGCTGGCAGGAAGCGAGTACCGTAACCGGCTGCTGGGAACAAGCATTTCTTGATCATATAAGTCCTTGAAAAGGCGATGTGTACAAGTTTCGGCGCAGTCTAATCAGCCGGCAGGCGGCTTACAATGCCTGCGCTGGCCAACCGATGCCATCATAGAGAAATAAACCGGCGGATAGTTCAATCGCCTTTCGTTTCGATGGTTCCAGCGGTCCCCACTGTACGCCCATGAGCGCCGTTTGCGAGCATTTGACGTATCATGCCCGTCTTGATCCCGCCAACGAGGCAGCTAGATGTCGGCAACACAGAACGCAAACGGTTATTCGGTCAGCCAGGACAAGGACGGCCAATGGTGGATTATCAACTACCATGGCGAACAGGTCGCCGGCCCCTTGCCCAGCAAGACGATGGCGGTGGAAGTCGCCGCGGTCTTCCAGGACGAGCGCTCTGCCCCGGCGCCCCGGGAACGCGAACAGGCGCCAGCACGCACTAATCGCCGCAAGAAGTAATCGGCGAGCCCCTTCGATGCATGGGTGCTCGAAGGGGCCGTTGGTTTAGCTGTACCGGAATGGCCATTCGCTATAATCTCGCGCCATTCCTCTCTTCTCGATGACCCTCCCATGAAGATATTCCTGGCGCTGTTTGCAGTCCTGGCCCTGGCAGGTTGTGCCTCGGCGGAAAAAACCTACCTGGATAACGGCGAGCAAGGCCTGTCCATCGATTGTTCGGGTGAAGCCAATTCCTGGGCCACCTGCTACGAGAAGGCTGATGCCTCCTGCGCCGGCACCGGTTACCGCATCGTCGGCACCGACGGCACGCCACAGGCCAAGGACAGCGAAAAGACCTTGGGCGTCGACGTCGGGAACTTCACCAGCCGCAGTGTCGTGGTCGTCTGCAAATAAGCTAGATGTGAATCTCGGCGAACTTGATCCCCAGGCCCCGCAGGGTCTCGATCAGGTCATCGAGCCGGCCGAAGGATTCGACTTCGTCCTGGTCATCCACGAGAAAGAAACTGCGTCCGGCGCTTTTCTTGAAGAAGACGATCCATTCCCCCGGGCTCGCGGGGTTCTGTATTACATGGGTGGCGCAGATTAGTCCTTCTGCATGGCGCTCGCGGACCTGCTCGCGTTTCATCGACTGAACTCCATAAATGACAATGCCGCCAACGTGACCGTGGCGGCATTCTTTCGAAGGATGCAGCTTAACCGATGCCCGGCCCGCTCGTCAGGCCCGGAACGCGCTCAACCGGAGATGCACGCATTGGCCGCTTCCTGCACATCCCCCGGACGCACGGGTACGTTGGACATGCTTTCGTGCAACTTGATGCTGCTGCCGCTGGAGCGCTCATCGATGTCGAATACCGCCGCGGGCAGCGTCGACAATCGGCCTGGCACAATCACTCGGACGCCGTTCTTGTGCGGTTCCATCTGCAGCGGGCCACGGGTCTTGAGCAGCTTGTCGGCAACGCAATTGGCGTATTCATGAGGCTTCTTACCGGAGATGACGCTCATGGTGGGTGGCGTCTGGTTGATGTCCGATACCGATGCACATCCACCCAAGGCCAAGGCCATTACCCACACGCTGCGCTTCATATGATTCCTCCAATAAAGATCCTCCGACAATCTAAACGCTGTTTTTATCCGGCGCGCTTCTTTTTTATCCATCAGCCGGCAATAAATCGGTTTCACCCAGGGCAGGGGTCGGTTATTGCCCCGTGGTGCTGGTAAACTGCGCGCCATTATTTGCCCATCTTGCCGTGTCGATTTGCAAGAAATGCCCTTCTGGAGGCACCCATGAAATTCATCCATCAGCGCGAGCACCTCAACGAGGACGATATCGTCGTCATCGAATGCTCCCAAATGTGCAACATCCGCTTGATGAACGACGCCAATTTCCGCAGCTTCAAGAACGGCGGCCGGCACACTTACCATGGTGGCGCGTTCGATACGTTCCCGGCCAGGATCACCGCGCCCAGCACCGGTTTCTGGAACATCACCATCGACACCGTCAGCCGTCGCGCCATCAGCGTCACCCGCAAGCCGACCCTGACCCACAAGATCAAGATCATCCGGCGTTCCAGCTCGAAACTGAGCTGAGCCGCCCTCTCGTAAAGGACAGGAAAAACCGTGGCCCCGACGACCAAATACGTAATCAAGTACAAGCTCAACGGCGAACGCCGCTTCGAGTTCGCGCAATTGCAGACCGGCACAGAGGAAGAAGCCATGGCCGCGTTGCAAAAGCTGCATGGCGAGACGGACGACAAGATCACCGACCTCAAGGTCAGCAAGGCACTGTAAGACGCAGCCACGCATCCGTGGCGAGGGGATCAGCGAAACGT
>NZ_JAOSHO010000301.1 GCF_025917275.1 Pseudomonas agronomica
GGAGCAAGCTCCCTCGCCACAGGTCCATTATTTTTCTTGCGTGCAGTGCTGGATCAGATCCCGCTCAACGCCAGGTCCATGGCGAAGTAGGTGAAGATCAGGTCTGCCCCTGCCCGCTTGATCGCGCCAAGGCTTTCACGCACCACGCGGGCTTCGTCGATGGCACCCGCCTGGGCGGCAAATTTGATCATCGCGTACTCGCCGCTGACCTGGTAGGCCGACAGCGGCAGGTTCGACGCCTGGCGAATGTCGCGGATGATGTCGAGATAGGCCCCGGCCGGCTTGACCATCAGCGCATCGGCGCCTTCCTGCTCGTCGAGCAAGGATTCGCGCAAGGCTTCACGGCGGTTCATCGGGTTCATCTGGTAGCTCTTGCGGTCGCCCTTCAAGGCACTTCCGCCCGCCTCGCGGAACGGTCCATAGAGCGCCGAGGCGAATTTGGTCGAGTAAGCCATGATGGCCGTCTGGCTGAAGCCCGCCTCGTCCAGGGCCCGGCGAATGGCCTGGACCTGTCCGTCCATGGCCGCCGACGGCGCGATCACGTCGGCACCGGCACGCGCCGCCGCCACGGCCTGCTTGCCCAGGTTGATCAGGGTCCGGTCGTTGTCCACTTCATGGCCGTGCAGCACGCCGCAGTGGCCATGATCGGTGTACTCGCAGAAACAGGTGTCGGACATCACGACCATTTCCGGCACGGCGTCCTTGCAGATCCCGGCCATGCGCGACACCAGGCCACGCTCGCTCCAGGTGTCGCTGCCGTCGCTGTCCAGGTGATGGGACACGCCAAAGGTCATCACCGACTTGATACCGGCGCGGGCATAACGCTCGATCTCGCCGGCCAGTTTTGATTCGGGAATACGCATCACACCCGGCATGCTCTTGATCGGCACGAAATCATCGATTTCTTCTTCGACGAAAATCGGCAGCACCAGATCGTTCAGGGTGAACTCGGTTTCCTGGAACAGGCTGCGCAAGCTTGCGTTGCGGCGCAGACGGCGTGGACGTGCTTCGGGGAACTGGCTGGACATGGGATTCCTGGGGCTAGAAATGGGGCTCGATCACAGGGAGCAAAGCTTATGCCCTGGCCGGCCAGGGCACAAACATCGACTGGAAAACAGAGTGTTACCGGCAGGGCAATAATCTGCTCAGAGCGTCAACGAGGCATTGATGCAGGTCACTCCGGAATCTTGAGTCCGCGAGCCACCGCCGGTCGCGCCAGGAAACGCTCCAACACCCGTGTCACGTTGGGAAAGTTCTGGATGCCCACCAAGTCACCCGCCTCGTAAAACCCCACCAGGTTGCGCACCCACGGAAACGTGGCGATATCGGCGATGGTGTAGCGCTCACCCATGATCCAGTCCCGGCCCTGGAGTCGGCCATCGAGGACCTTGAGCAGGCGTTTGCTTTCTTCGACATAACGGTCGCGGGGGCGCTTGTCCTCGTAATCCTTGCCGGCGAATTTGTTGAAGAATCCCAATTGCCCGAACATCGGCCCGATCCCGCCCATCTGAAACATCAGCCACTGGATCGTTTCATAGCGCGCCGCCGATTCCTGGGCCAGCAGTTGGCCGCTCTTGTCCGCCAGGTAAATCAGGATCGCCCCCGATTCGAACAACGCCAGCGGCTGATCCCCAGGGCCGTGGGGGTCGAGAATCGCGGGGATCTTGTTATTGGGGTTCAGCGACAGGAACCCAGGAGACAACTGGTCATTGTTGCCGAAGTCGACTTTATGCGGCTCGTAAGGCAGGCCGATCTCTTCGAGCATGATCGAGACTTTCACCCCATTGGGGGTTGGCAAGGAGTAGAGCTGGATCCACTCGGGGTACTGGGCCGGCCACTTTTGAGTGATGGGGAACGGGGTCAGGTTGGGCATGAAATGGGTTCCAAGTATCAGCCAGAAAGCTGAAGCATAAATCAGCTGATCGGCTTTGAGCTGTCGCCCGTTCTTAAATCCGCAACATCCTGTCGCTAACATTCGCTTCATTCCCTGGAGGGATGCCGTTAAAACACAGCGCACCGGCCAGGATCGAACCAACGGGCGGAACGGGACTCAGAGAACTGCCCCAAGGAATCGAAGCGGCGTAACGACAAGGAAAACACCCGAGCCCATAGGCTTCGCGGTGCCGGGGTTTGTCAGCCTGAATCGAAACCGAAGATGCCTATTCAATGATGAACCCACGCAAACTCACCCAATATTTCAAGCATCGTTCGTGGCTGATGCTACCGACGCTGCTGGTGGTCTGTGGATTGGTGTTGTCGCTGGAGTCCAGCGTGAGCCGCGCCCAGCCCGTCGATGGCGTGCAGACCCTGGTATTCCTGCGCCACGCCGAGAAACCCGCCGGAGGCCTGGGCCAGCTCAACTGCCAGGGGCTGAATCGCGCGATAAACCTGGCGACCCTGCTGCCGGAAAAATTCGGCAAGGCCGATTATGTGTTCGCCGCCAACCCTACCCGGAATGTCGAGGAGGGTGAGCTGGACAATTCCTACAGCTACATCCGCCCACTGATGACCATCAGCCCCAGCGCCATCAAGCTGGGCTTGCCGGTGAACATCGAATATTCGGCCAACGACACCAGCGACCTGGCCAACGAACTGCTGCACGACAAATACCACAACGCCACCATCTACACCGCCTGGTCCCACGGCTACTTGCCGGAACTGATCAACAAGGTCGCGGGCGAAGCGGTGGGCAAGAAACAGGAGATCACTGATGACTGGGCGTCGAGCGATTTCGATTCGCTGTACGTGCTGACATTGACCTGGCACAACGGCAAGGCCAGCCTGACCAGCCGGAGCTACAAGCAAGGGCTGGATAACGGGCGGGAGACGTGCCCGACGTAAGCACCAAGCCACTCATTTGACTGGACATCCAATGTGGGAGCGAGCCTGCTCGCGAAAGCGGTGTTTCAGCCACTGATGTGGTGCGTGCACTACCTCTTCGCGAGCAGGCTCGCTCCCACAGGGCTCGGTGTGTTGAATGATGGAAGCCGCCTCATCCGCCTCGGGCGGCGCGCTCAGTCAGATATTCCAACACCGCCAGCCGCTCCCCGGCGAACTCGATCCGCCCGCCCTTTTTCTCGCGCTGGAATACATACATCGGGTCGTAGTATTCACGCAGCAGGCCTTCGATCCAGCCGCGATGCAAATCGACGGCACCCGTATTGGCCTGCTCGACCAGGGCCGCTTCCAGGATCTCCATCAATCGCCGATGACGGTCGCCACCCAGGCGCCTGTGAATGTTGTCGAGACTCGACAGCAGTCGCTCGGAAAACAAAGCGAAACCTTCGTCGCCGTGCACGTCGATGAACTCGGCGCACAGGTTGATCACGTAGTCCTGCAGGATTCGCTCGACCCGCCGCTCCAGGCTGTCTTCCAGCCAGACCATCGGCACCTGCTGCATGCGCTGGTACAACGGCAGCGGGACGGCGCAACTGCCCACCATCCGACTCTCATCTTCCAGAACGAACTGCTCGATGCCGGCAGCACGCTTTTTCAGCACATCCACCGCCAGCAGGTTCTCGAAATCGATGTTGGACGGCTGTCCGGTGGCGCGCTTGCCAAAGCTCGAACCGCGATGGTTGGCGCAACCCTCCAGGTCAAGCGCATTGGGCAGTTGCGCCAGCACTTCAGTCTTGCCCGTGCCGGTCATGCCACCCAGCAAGACCAGGTCGCACTGGGCTGCGGCCTGCTCGACGGTTTCGAGCAAAAAGGTACGCATGGCCTTGTAGCCGCCGCCGACACGGGGGTAGTCGATACCGGCTTCGTCCTTGAGCCATTGCTGGACAATTTGCGAGCGCAAGCCGCCACGGAAGCAATAGAGCAACCCGTCCGGATGAGACCGGGCGAAGTCGGCCCAGGCCTGGATGCGCTGGGCCTTGGTTTCACCGGAAACCAGTTGATGCCCCAGGACAATGGCAGCCTGCTGTCCCTGCTGCTTGTAACAAGTCCCGACGCGTTGTCGCTCGATATCGGTCATCAGCGGCAGGTTGGCCACGCCGGGAAACGCGCCCTTGATGAATTCAACGGGCGCACGGGTATCCATCATCGGACGATCATTGAGGAAGATATCGCGGTAATCGGTAATGTCGTTGGGCATCAAGACACCTCGACCGCGTGGATCTGTCGCTCGACCAATTCGCCAATCGGTTCCAGTGCAAGGCCCAGCTCGGCGGCGACTTGCAGGAATTCGCCTTCACCTTCGGGCGTGACGGCAATCAGCAAGCCGCCGCTGGTCTGCGGGTCGCACAGCACGCGCTTGTGCAACTCCTGGACACGACCGACCTTGCTGGCGTAGCTGTCAAAGTTGCGCAACGTGCCGCCCGGCACGCAACCCAGGTCCAGGTAATACTCGACGCCGGGCAAGCGCGGCACCGCGTCATAACGGATGCGCGCGGTGAGCTGGCTGCCATCGGCCATCTCCACCAAGTGCCCGAGCAAGCCGAAGCCCGTGACATCGGTCATCGCGGCCACGCCGTCGAGCTTGCCGAAACGGCTGCCGGGCTTGTTCAGCGTGCACATCCAATCGCGGGCCAGGCCCACGTCGGCGGCGCGCAGCTTGCCTTTCTTTTCCGCCGTGGTGAGGATGCCGATGCCCAGGGGTTTGGTCAGGTAGAGACGGCAACCGGCAACAGCGGTGTCGTTGCGTTTCATGTGGCGTTTCTGCACGAGGCCCGTGACCGCCAGGCCGAAAATCGGCTCTGGGGCATCAATCGAGTGCCCACCCGCCAGGGGAATGCCCGCCTCATCGCACACCGAGCGGCCACCGCGAATCACTTCCCGGGCGATTTCCGGGGCCAGGACGTTGACCGGCCAGCCAAGGATCGCAATCGCCATAAGTGGATCGCCGCCCATGGCGTAGATGTCGCTGATGGCATTGGTGGCGGCGATGCGGCCAAAGTCGAACGGATCGTCGACGATCGGCATGAAGAAGTCGGTGGTCGAGACCACACCGCGCTCATCGTCAATCGCGTAGACCGCCGCATCGTCCCGGGAGGCGTTGCCCACCCACAGCTTGGGGTCAAGGTTCTGCGCACCGCTGCCGGCCAGAATCACCTCCAGGACCTGGGGCGAAATCTTGCAGCCGCAACCGGCACCGTGGCTGTACTGGGTCAGGCGAATCGGCTCGCTCATGGGCATACCTCTCGTAAGTCAAGGTGGGCGATTCTACCAGCAACACCCATCGTCCACCGCCAGTCGCGATCATTGGCCGCGCATCCGACGGAATTTTTCCGACGTGGGAAGACTCACTTGAACAATAGCCGAGCCCTCACAGGGAGATTGCCAATGGACCCAAACCCAGCCGCAAACAGCCATCTCGACTACGGCCTCGACACGCTGTTCGGCCGCGAGACCAAAAGCGTCGAGTGCCAGTTCGATGTCAAGCGACTCGATGATGGCGAGCCACCGTGGTTTGCCCTGCACGTCCGCCCGCCGCTGCCCGACGACCTGGCCAAAGCCCAGATCGTCGTGTTCAGCGCCGAAGGCCGGCGCATCAGCGGCATTGTCCGGCGCACCGAGCGCCTGGCCGATGACAGCCTGCAACTGGACGTCGAACCGGACTGAGTTGCCCCGGCCGGCGTTCCCCTGTTATCGCGTATCGCGCCCGTATTTGATCAGCGCAGTGGAGTCCGGGCCGACGGCCGTGGGATGATCGGTCTTCAAGCACGACCACCCGTGGAGCATTCGCATGACATCGCTGAGCCAAAACGCCGCTGCCCTCCTGCTGACGGCTATCGCCAGCCTCGTCGCAACGCCTGTCCTGGCTGCGCAACCCAAAGCCGCGGCGGAGGCCCCTGTTCAGAAGATTTCGATGTTGGGCGGCAAATTCAGTTTCAGCCTGCCCAAGGGGTTCACGGCGACGCCTTTGTCCGCAGGGGATGTGGCGCAGGGGACCGCCGGGGCGTCCGGCACGATGTACAGCAATGCCACGACCCGGACAGTGGTCATCACGGCGGAGAACACCCTGGTCGGCGGCGCGAACGTAGAGGATAACGACGCAGCCTTTCTCGACGCCACCTTCGCCGATTTCGCCGTTCAGAAAACCAAGACCCTGCCGGATGCCAAAATCCTCGGCGAACAAAGCCTGACCCAGAAAACCACCGGCCTGGGCCTGCGTCAGCTCGACACCAAGGCTACGCAGGGTGGTGGGCCAACGTTGGATACCACGTTGATCGGCGCATCCGGCACACGCATGGCCGTGGTGCAGATCATTTCCAGGGCCAGCGACCAGGCCGGCCATGAAGCGCTGGTGAAGCAGATCGCCAGCGGCAAGTGATGATTTGCTGTGGTTTTGTGGGAGCGAGCCTGCTCGCGAA
>NZ_JAOSHO010000302.1 GCF_025917275.1 Pseudomonas agronomica
TAGTTGCCGCACCCGAAAAACGGATATACACGCCAATACCCCGCTCAGAAAAAACCCGTATCTCACGACACGGGCTCTTTCCCAACTATATAATCCAGCTGTCAAACGGACCTATCACTTGACCACCTTCAAACTCGGCCGCCCGCTAGGCCGTGGCGGCTCGTCATCCGGTGGCGGCATATCATCATCCGCCTCGAACTCTTCTTCGCCATCCAACGGTACTTCCAACTCGAACACCATGCCCTGCCCGTTCTCCCGGGCATAAATCCCCAGGATCGAAGCAATCGGCACATAAAGCGTATGCGGCACCCCGCCAAAACGCCCTTCAAAACTGACAGCATCATTGTCCATATGCAGATGACGCACAGCGGCCGGCGACACGTTCAAGACAATCTGCCCGTCATTGGCAAAACCCTGCGGCACCTGCACCGAAGGATACTCGGCGTTGACCAGCATGTGCGGGGTGCAATCGTTGTCCACAATCCACTCGTAGAGCGCGCGGACCAGATAAGGTCGACTGGAGTTCATAGCGGCTCCCTAAGCCTTAGCGCATGTCGCGTTCGACACCAGACAGACTCGCCTGGAAAGCCTCACGCGCAAATTGGCGCTCCATATAATCAAGCAGCGGCTTGGCGGGCCGCGGCAGTTCGATACCCAGGATCGGCAAACGCCAGAGTATGGGCAATAGGCAGCAATCCACCAGACTTTGTTCCTCACTGAGGAAAAACGGCTTGTCGACAAACAGCGGCGACACGCCCGTCAGGCTTTCGCGCAGTTCTTTACGCGCCACGACCCGAGCCGGCTCCTTGGTCCGTGGATCCAGGATCAGGTCCACCAACCCGCACCAGTCACGCTGGATGCGATGAATGAGCAAACGGCTGTTCGCACGCGCAACGGGGTACACCGGCAGCAAAGGCGGATGCGGATAACGCTCATCCAGGTATTCCATCACCACGGTCGATTCCCACAACGCCAAGTCACGATCGACCAGCGTGGGCAGGCTGCCGTAAGGGTTCACCTCAATCAGCTTCGGCGGTTGACGACCCGCTTCGACGTAAATGATCTCGGCGCTGACACCCTTCTCGGCCAGTACGATACGTACCCGGTGGGAATAGTGGTCGGCGGGGTCGGAGTAACAGGCCAACCGATTGGTCACGCCCATGGCGATCCTCCTCGCTTGTTGAAATTATCGAAAAACGGAAAAACGAGCGCGCCCAGAGGGCGTCTCCCGTAACCACCTGGCCGACCAGGCTCGTTACACCTTCAGAGACGCCCTTGGGCGCGCACGATTAACAGCAACGGCTTACAGCATTTATCAATGAACGTCTTTCCAGTATTCACGCTTGAGCAGATAAGCGAATACGAAGAAGAACGCCAGGTACAGCAATACATACGTACCGATGCGCTGATGCTCCAGCTTCACCGGGTTGGCCGAGTAGGCCAGGAACGTCACCAGATTCTTGACCTTCTCGTCGAATTGCTCCGGCGTCAGGCTGCCGGTGTTCGGCACGATGGTCAGCTGGTCGCAGGCTTCATGAGTCAAGGCCGTGCCGGTCAGCGGATCATACTGCTTCTTGCCGTGTTCGACGATCTGTACCTGTTTGCAGCCTACCACCTGGCGACCCTGGAGGCCGACCAGGACGTTCGGCATGCCGACGTTCGGGAAGACCTTGTTGTTCACGCCCCATGGACGCGCAGGATCTTCATAGAACGACCGCAAGTAGCCATAGAGCCAGTCGGTGCCACGCACACGGGCCACCAGGGTCAGGTCGGGCGGCGCTGCGCCGAACCAGGTCTTGGCGTCCGCAGGCTGCATGCCGACGGTCATGTGATCACCCAGCTTGGCACCGGTGAACACCAGCTTCTCGAGCATCATTTCATGGGGGATGCCCAGGTCATCGGCGACACGCTCGTAGCGCTGGAACTTGGCACTGTGGCAACCCATGCAGTAGTTGGCGAACGTACGCGCGCCGTCCTGCATGGCTGCCTTATCGGAAACGTCGATGTCGACTTTTTCCAGCTCCGGACCACCGTGTTCAGCCGCGAAGGACAGTACAGGCATAGCAGCAAGAATCAGTACAGCAAATAGCTTTTTCATCAGCCAGTCACCCTTTCCGGAACCGGTTTGGTCTTCTCGAGCCTGGTGTAGAAAGGCATCAGAATGAAGTAGGCGAAGTACAGGAAGGTGCAAACCTGCGACAGCAACGTGCGCTCCGGAGTCGGCGCCAGTACGCCCAGCACACCCAGGATCACGAACGAAATGCAGAACACCACCAGCCAGATCTTGCTCAACCAGCCTTTATAGCGCATCGACTTGACGGGGCTGCGATCCAGCCACGGCAGGACGAACAGCACGGCGATGGCCGCGCCCATGGCGATCACGCCCATCAGCTTGTCCGGAATCGCCCGCAGAATCGCGTAGAACGGTGTGAAGTACCAGACCGGCGCAATGTGTTCTGGGGTCTTGAACGCGTTCGCCTGCTCAAAGTTCGGCTTCTCGAGGAAGTAACCGCCCATTTCCGGGAAGAAGAATACGATGGAGCAGAAGATGAACAGGAACACCACCACACCGACAATGTCTTTCACGGTGTAGTACGGGTGGAAGGCGATGCCGTCCAGCGGTACGCCGTTCTCGTCCTTGTGCTTCTTGATGTCCACGCCATCCGGGTTGTTCGAACCCACTTCGTGCAGCGCCAGGATGTGCAGCACCACCAGGCCGAGGATCACGATCGGCAGCGCCACGACATGCAAGGCAAAGAAGCGGTTCAGGGTGATACCCGAGATGAGGTAGTCGCCGCGGATCCACTGGGTCAGGTCATTACCAATGACCGGGATCGCACCGAACAGCGAGATGATCACCTGGGCGCCCCAGTAGGACATCTGGCCCCATGGCAACAGGTAGCCCATGAAGGCCTCCGCCATCAACGCCAGGTAGATCAGCATGCCGAAGACCCACACCAGCTCACGTGGCTTCTGGTACGAACCGTAGAGCAGGCCACGGAACATGTGCAGGTAGACCACGATGAAGAACGCCGACGCGCCAGTGGAGTGCAGCAGGCGCAGGATCGAGCCGTACTCGACGTCGCGCATGATGTATTCGACGGAGGCAAATGCCTCTTCGGCCGACGGGGTGTAGCTCATGGTCAGCCAGACACCGGTGACGATCTGGTTGACCAGAACGAGCAATGCCAGGGAACCAAAGAAGTAGAAGAAGTTGAAGTTCTTCGGGGCGTAATACTTGCTGAGATGGTCTTCCCACATCTTGGTCGCGGGAAAGCGCGCATCAACCCAATCCATAAGTTTGCTCATCACGCTTTCTCCGTGTCGACGCCGATGACGATGACGTCATCCGACTCATAGGAATGCGGGGGAACTGGCAGGTTCAGGGGTGCAGGCTGGGATTTGTAGACGCGACCCGCCAGGTCGTAGTGGGAGCCGTGGCATGGGCAGAAATAGCCACCTACCCAATCCTTGCCCAGGTCGGCAGGGGCCACTTCGGGACGGAACGTTGGCGAGCAACCCAGGTGCGTGCAGATCCCGATCAGAAGCAGGACTTCCGGCTTGATCGAGCGCGTTTCAGGGTTGACGTATTCCGGTTGGACCGAGTTCTTGGAAGAGGGATCGGACAGCTGGCCCTCGATCTTTTTCAGATTCCCCAGGATCTCCTCTGTACGGCGGACGATGAACACCGGCTGACCGCGCCACTCAGCAATCATCTGCTGGCCTGGCTCGATCTTGCTGACATTCACTTTCACCGGTGCACCTGCGGCTTTCGCCTTGGCGCTGGGAAACCATGACCCCACGAACGGGACCGCAGCCCCCACCGCTCCTGCAGCACCCACCACGGATGTGGCTGCTACCAGGAAGCGACGCCGGCCTGCATTCACGCCGTCATTGCTCATTCAGTCCTCTCCCATCAGCTTTGTGGCCTGTTAGATCAGGCGTCTACTAAGTAAAAATCTGAACTTATAAAAATTTTGCCGAATGGTAATGAAAAGCCCCAATTCTGACAAGGTAATTACCATGCGGCC
The DNA here is from genome assembly GCF_025917275.1 of Pseudomonas agronomica. Classification (GTDB taxonomy): domain Bacteria; phylum Pseudomonadota; class Gammaproteobacteria; order Pseudomonadales; family Pseudomonadaceae; genus Aquipseudomonas; species Aquipseudomonas agronomica. The sequence goes on from NZ_JAOSHO010000302.1 coordinate 4,032, forward strand.
AAACCGCTAAGCCTTGTAGTATAGGGGCTCTACGAATGTGGCAAGTTGTCACAGAGCAATTATTTCGCACATAAAAAAACGCCCAGCTCCGTGAGGAACTGGGCGCCTTTTGAACGCGGAAGCGAAATTAACGCTTCGAGTACTGCGGACGCTTACGCGCTTTACGCAGACCGACTTTCTTACGTTCAACTTCGCGAGCATCGCGAGTTACGAAGCCAGCTTTACGCAGGGCGCTGCGCAGAGTTTCGTCGTAATCCATCAGGGCGCGAGTGATGCCGTGGCGGATTGCGCCAGCCTGGCCACTTACACCACCACCGATAACGGTGACGTAGATGTCGAACTTCTCGACGGTCTCGGTCAGTTCCAGCGGCTGACGAACTACCATGCGGGCAGTTTCGCGGCCGAAGAAGTTATCCAGGGAGCGGTTGTTGATGGAGATGTTACCAGTGCCCGGACGCAGGAAAACGCGTGCGGTTGCAGTCTTGCGACGGCCAGTGCCGTAATTTTGAGTCGCCGACATAATGAACTATTCCGTTAAAACTTCAGTTCTTGGGGCTGCTGAGCAGTATGAGGGTGAGCAGCGCCCGCATAAACCTTCAGCTTACGATACATGTCGCGACCCAGTGGGTTCTTAGGCAGCATGCCTTTAACCGCGGTCTCGATCACGCGCTCAGGGGCTTTGGCGATCAGCTTTTCAAAGTTGATCGACTTGATGCCGCCAGGAAAACCGGAGTGGGAGTAGTACATTTTGTCAGTGGTTTTAGCGCCAGTAACACGTACTTGCTCGGCATTGATCACGACGATGTAGTCACCGGTGTCAACGTGAGGGGTGTACTCAGGCTTGTGCTTGCCACGCAGACGGCTCGCGATTTCGGTGGCCAGACGACCCAGGGTCTGACCAGCAGCGTCGACGACAAACCAGTCGCGCTTTACTGTTTCCGGTTTAGCAGTAAAAGTTTTCATTCTTTATAGCCTCAGGGGCCGCCCTGTAAATTAGACGGCGGATCTTACTGAATAGTGCGTACTTTGACAAGTCAAAGGCAGCCGGATACAGACGCTTTCGGGGGCTCGGGTCGGCGCGTCCGTTCAACGGCAAGATTCTTCGGCGGCGGCGCATCACTTCCACTGCAGAAAGAGGTGCGCAATTATGCAGATTGCGAAAAATATTTCAACCTGCTTTTATGATTGTTTTGCCCAAGGAGTCCCCGATGGACTATCGCAAGCTAGGCCGTACCGATCTGAACGTCAGCGCCCTGTGCCTCGGAACCATGACCTGGGGCGAGCAGAACAGCGAGGCAGAGGCGTTCGCCCAGATCGAACGCGCCAAGGGTGCCGGGATCAACTTCCTCGACACCGCCGAGATGTACCCCGTGCCACCGAAGGCTGAGACCTACGCCACCACCGAGCGCTACATCGGCAATTACTTCAAGAGCCGCGGTGACCGCGCCGACTGGATCCTGGCCAGCAAGATCGCCGGCCCCGGCAACACCATCGACTACATCCGCGACAAGAACCTCAAGCACAACCGCCGGCATATCGTCGAAGCGCTGGATGCCAGCCTCAAGCGCCTGCAGACCGATTGGATCGATCTCTACCAACTGCATTGGCCGGAACGCAGCACCAACTTCTTTGGCCAACTGGGCTACACCCACAAGGCCGACGAAGATTTCACGCCACTGGAGGAAACCCTCGAAGCCCTCGACGAGCAGGTCCGGGCCGGCAAGATCCGCCACATCGGCCTGTCCAATGAAACGCCGTGGGGCACCATGAAGTTCCTTGCCCTGGCCGAGGCCCGTGGCTGGCCACGCGCGGTGTCGATCCAGAACCCGTACAACCTGCTCAACCGCAGCTTTGAAATCGGCCTGGCGGAGATTGCCATCCGCGAACAGTGTGGCTTGCTGGCCTATTCGCCGCTGGCGTTCGGCTTCCTGTCGGGCAAGTATGAAAACGGCGCACGCCCCGCCAAGGGCCGCCTGACGCTGTACAGCCGCTTCATGCGTTACTTCAACCCGCAGTCGGAAGCGGCTTGCAGCCGTTATGTCGCCCTGGCCCGCGAACATGGGCTGGACCCGGCGCAGATGGCCCTGGCGTTCGTCACCCAGCAGCCGTTCGTGACCAGCAACATCATTGGCGCCACCACACTGGAGCAACTGGACAGCAACATCGCCAGCTTCGACCTGAAGCTGTCGGATGAAGTGTTGGCGGGGATCGAGGCGATTCACAAGGACCAGCCAAACCCGGCGCCTTGATTGATTTGTAGGCCCA
>NZ_JAOSHO010000303.1 GCF_025917275.1 Pseudomonas agronomica
GGCGAACCTTCGTAAAAGGCCTGGCTGCCGGCGGCCTCCTCGGCGGCCTGGGCCTGTGGCGCCCGCCCGTCTGGGCCGTCACCAGCCCCGGTCAGCCCAACGTACTGAGCGGCACCGAATTCGATCTGTTCATCGGCGAAAGCCCGGTCAACTTCACCGGCAGCCCACGCACAGCCCAGACCATCAACGGCGGCATCCCCGGCCCGCTGCTGCGCTGGCGCGAAGGCGACACCGTGACCCTGCGGGTGCGCAACCGCCTGTACGACACTACGTCAATCCACTGGCATGGCATCTTGCTGCCGGCCAACATGGACGGCGTGCCCGGGCTGAGCTTCAAGGGCATCGAACCCGGCGGCCTGTACGTGTATCAATTCAAGGTCCGGCAGAACGGCACTTACTGGTATCACAGCCACTCCGGTTTCCAGGAGCAGGCCGGCGTCTATGGGCCGCTGGTCATCGACGCCAAGGAGCCCGAACCCTTCCAGTACGAACGTGACTACGTGGTGATGCTCACCGACTGGACCGACGAAGACCCCACCGACATCATCCGCAAGCTCAAGAAGCAATCGGACTATTACAACTACAACAAACGCACCGTCGGCGACTTTATCGATGACATGGGCAAGAACGGCTGGGCCGCCACCGTGGCCGATCGCAAGATGTGGGCCGAGATGAAGATGAACCCCACCGACCTGGCCGACGTCAGCGGCGCCACCTACACCTACCTCATGAACGGCCAGGCGCCGGACATGAACTGGACCGGCCTGTTCAAGCCTGGCGAGCGCATTCGCCTGCGCTTCATCAATGGCTCGTCCATGACCTATTTCGACGTGCGCATTCCCGGCCTGAAAATGACCGTCGTGGCTTCCGATGGCCAATACGTCAAGCCCGTGAGCGTCGACGAATTGCGCATCGCCGTGGCTGAAACCTACGACGTCATCGTCGAGCCGACGCAAGAAGCCTACACGTTGTTCGCCCAATCGATGGACCGCACCGGCTATGCCCGTGGCACCCTCGCCAGCCGGGCAGGACTGTCGGCGCCAATGCCGCCCCTTGATCCTCGCCCCTTGGTCACGATGGACGACATGGGCATGGGTGGCATGGATCACGGCGCCATGGCTGGCATGGGCGAAATGAGCGGCACCGACCATGGCTCGATGCAAGGCATGGAGGGAATGGATCACAGCCAGATGCAAGGCATGGATCACAGCACCATGCAAGGCATGGGTGGAATGCAAACCCATCCCGCCACGGAGAAAGACAACCCGCTGGTGGACATGCAGGCCATGAGCGTCAAGCCCAAGCTCGACGACCCAGGCATGGGCCTGCGCAACAACGGTCGCAAAGTGCTGACCTATGCCGACCTGCGCAGCACCTTTGCCGACCCCGATGGGCGCGAGCCAGGGCGCACCATCGAGCTGCACCTGACCGGGCACATGGAGAAGTTCGCCTGGTCGTTCAACGGCGTGAAGTTCAGCGACGCCGCGCCGTTGCTGCTCAAGTACGGCGAGCGCCTGCGCATCGTGCTGATCAACGACACCATGATGACCCACCCCATCCACCTGCATGGCATGTGGAGCGACCTCGAAGATGAGAACGGCCAGTTCATGGTCCGCAAGCACACCATTGATGTACCACCGGGTTCCAGACGCAGCTACCGGGTGACCGCCGATGCACTCGGACGCTGGGCTTATCACTGCCACCTGCTCTTCCATATGGAAATGGGCATGTTCCGTGAAGTCCGGGTACAGGAATAAGGAGCCGACCATGAGCATTGTTTTTCAATACCGTTGCGTGCCCCTCGCGGTTCTTTTGCTTGGCACCAGCCTGCCGGCCTGGGCCGCAAGCAATGATATGCAAGGCATGGATCACAGCCAGATGCAGGGGATGGACCATAGCCAGATGCAAGGCATGGATTCGATGCAGGGCATGGATTCGATGGAAGCCGCGCCGACCAGCAGCCGCACGCCTATTCCTGAACTGACCGCTGCCGACCGCGCCGCCGTTTATGAAGACCACAACGGCCATGCGGTGCATGACAGCGCCATCAATTCGTTTTTCCTCGTCAACCAACTGGAATGGCAAGACGCCGATGACGGCAGCGCCCTGAGCTGGGACGCCTCTGGCTGGATCGGCGGTGACATCGACCGCTTGTGGCTGCGCTCCGAAGGCGAACGCACCAACGGCAAGACCGAAGAAGCCGAACTCCAGGCGTTGTGGGGCCACGCGGTCAGCCCTTGGTGGGACGTGGTGGCCGGTGTGCGCCAGGACTTCAAGCCCGGTGATCCGCAGACCTGGGCGGCGCTCGGTGTTCAAGGCATGGCGCTGTATAACTTCGAAGCCCAGGCCACCGCCTATATCGGTGAAGGTGGCCAGAGTGCGGCGCGCCTGGAAGGCGACTACGACATCCTGCTGACCAATCGCCTGATCCTGCAACCGACCGCCGAAGCCAACTTCTACGGCAAGAATGACCCCGACCGCCGCGTCGGCTCGGGCCTGTCGGAGACTGAAGTCGGCCTGCGGCTGCGTTACGAAATCCGCCGCGAGTTTGCGCCCTACGTCGGCGTCACCTGGAACCGCGTCTATGGCAACACCGCCGATTATGCCCGGGAAGAAGGCGAAGACCGCAGCGAGGCACGTCTGGTACTCGGCGTGCGCCTGTGGTTCTGACGGCATCACCCATCATTCCTTAAAAAACCTAGAAAACCTGTGCTGTAGGAGTCCTTGCATGTCATTCATCAAAAACGCTGTCATCGCCGCCGCGCTGTCCACCGGCCTGTTGGCCAGTGGCCTGGCCCAGGCCCATCCGAAACTGCTGTCCTCCACCCCGGCAGAAGGCGCCGAGGGAGCGGCGCCGACAAAGATCGAGCTGCATTTTTCCGAGAACCTGATGACCAAGTTTTCCGGCGCCAAGCTGATGATGACCGAGATGCCTGGCATGTCGGCGCACTCACCGATGCCCATGTCGGCCAAGGTGTCCGGCAGCGACGATCCGAAAACCATGGTCATCGTGCCAAACGCGCCGCTTTCAGCTGGGACCTATCAAGTCCAGTGGCGCGCGGTGTCGTCCGACACCCACCCGATTACCGGCAACGTCACGTTCAAGGTGAAGTGACTCGTGAGCGACTCGATCAATATTGCGTTGCGCTTTGCCCTGTACGTGGATCTGATGTTGCTGTTCGGCCTGGCCGCCTTTGGCCTCTATGGCCTGCGAGGGCAGGAGCGGGTATCCGGCGCAGTGTTGCCTTTCGTGTCGCTGCTGGCGATCACCGCGCTGCTTGGCGGTCTGCTTTCCTTGGCCGCGATGGCGTGCATGGCTTGGGCCATGAGCGGCGTCGCGGATTGGACCGAGCTGTGGCCGCACATTGAGATGATGGTGTCCGAGACGGATGTCGGCTGGGCGTGGATGCTGCGCATGGCTGCGCTGCTGCTGGCCGGTTTCGCCGTAATGTTCAGCCAACGTTGGTCGACCGCCAGCCTCGGCCTGGCCACGCTCGGCGGTGCCGTGGCCTTGGCAACGCTCGCCTGGGCAGGCCACGGCGCCATGGACGAAGGCTCGCGTCGCAATTGGCACTTCATCACCGACTTCCTGCACCTGTGGGCGGCAGGTGGTTGGGTGGGCGCCTTGGCTGCGTTTGCCCTGTTGCTTCGCCAGGCCGAGCCGCAGTTGGCAGTACTGGCCCGGACACTGATCGGGTTCGAAACCGCTGGGGCGCTGATCGTGGCGATCATCGGCGTGACCGGCGTGGTGAATTATTTGTTCATTGTCGGTCCGGACGTCGATGGGCTGCTCGACAGCACCTACGGTCAGTTGCTGACACTCAAGCTCATCCTGTTCGCCGCCATGTTGGTGTTCGCTGCGCTGAACCGCTTCCACCTGAGCCCATTGCTGGAACAGGCCCGACAGACCGGCGAACATGGCGTCGCGGTGACTGCCTTGCGGCGCAGCATGGTCCTGGAATTCTCCGTGGCAGTGATCATCCTGGGACTGGTGGCGTGGTTGGGGACGTTGAGTCCGGTGATGGGATAAACGGACAGATTGCGAACTACATTGTGGCGAGCCTTCAACGATTGGCACTGCATTTAGTTTTTCGATAGGCCCCGCCAGTTTTCAGTTTGCCCAAGGCAGCGTGCCCCAGCCTAAATAGTGCTTTGTTCCAGCCAAGGCTCTGTTATGGAAAACGTTCGAACATCAAGCACCCAAGCCGTCTGGCTAATGGTCAGCATCGTACTGGTAGCGCTGAACCTGCGGCCCTCGATGGCAGCAGTCGGGCCTTTGCTATCAGCGATTCGCGGCGAAGTCCCGTTGAGTTTCAGCACGGCGTCGCTGCTGACCCTGTTGCCCGTCATGGCGATGGGCCTGGCAATGCTCCTGGGTATGCGTATCGCCTTGCGCATCGGTGAACACCGCACCATCGCGCTATCGCTGTTGATCATCGGCCTCGCCACCGCGTCACGCCTGTATCTGGACAGTGCCGCTGGGTTGATTGTCAGCGCAGTCGTGGCGGGGCTCGGGATTGCGTTGATCCAAGCCGTAATGCCAGCACTGATCAAGTCTCGCTTCGCCGAAAACGTCTCGTTGTTCATGGGCTTGTACGTGACGTCCGTCATGGGCGGGGCGGCCATTGCGGCGGCATTTTCGCCACTGGTCCTGGTGCAGACCTCCAACTGGCGCATCGGTCTGTCGGTCTGGGCGCTGCTGGCACTGGCTGCACTGGGTGGCTGGTACGCTCAACGCTCGGCAGTACCGCCCTCGCCGGAGGCGCCGACACCGCACCAGGAATCGTTCTTCGGCAACAGCCGGGCGTGGATGTTGGCGATCTTCTTCGGCTTGGGCACGGCTTCCTATACCTGCGTGCTGGCATGGCTGGCGCCGTACTACGTGGAAAAGGGTTGGAGTGAGCAGCACGCTGGCCTGCTGCTGGGGTTCCTCACGGCAATGGAAGTACTCTCTGGTCTGGTGACCCCGGCGATAGCCAACCGCAGCCGGGATAAGCGCCTGGTCCTTTGCGTCCTGCTAGCCTTGATCATCAGCGGCTTCTGCGGCCTGATCCTCAGCCCGGAACGCTTGAGCCTGCTCTGGCCCTGCCTACTGGGGCTGGGTATCGGCGGCCTGTTCCCCATGAGCCTGATCGTATCCCTCGACCATGTCGACAATCCACGCCGGGCCGGCGGCCTTACCGCGTTCGTGCAGGGGATTGGCTATCTCATTGCCGGGCTGTCCCCGCTGATTGCCGGAATGATCCGCGACCAGCTGGGAAGCTTCGAGTGGGCTTGGCGGTCACTCACAGCGGTCATGATGCTCATGATGGTGATGGTTTTGCGGTTTGACCCAAAGGCCTATGGCCGACATCTCCGCTGACGCGGCTACTTTGCCACGGTGGAAAAACGGCTGCTGAACGCTCCCAAGGCCCGGGCTTTTTCCTCCAAGTCGTTCGAGAGACGCAGTTGCAAGGGGTCTTCGTCGACAACGGAAGTCGCCGCCGTGTAGGACAGCAGGTAACTGGAAAGGCCACTCTTCCAGGCGAGGATGCCGATCGCCTTCGTCAGCTCGTTCAGGTTCAATGGCAGCGCATCTTCGATGGTGAACAAACCGATACCGTAATTGGGATCGAACAACACCAGCTTGTTCCCGCCTCGGATGATGTAGCCGATATGATTGGTCAGCCATTTGGAGTTTTTCAGGTAGGACGCATAACCCAGCACCGGAAACCATCCTGACAAGCTCAACAGGACTTTGCAGCCTCGCGCTTCAAACTGGGGTTTATGCAGGTCACCGCAGACGTCGCGGGTTTTCTGGTATCGGCCCAGGACAGCCTGCAGCGTTTCGGCCGTGCTGAGGCTGGAATTGATCTTCAGCAACTCTGCCTTGGCTCTTACAAAAGCGACATGTTCGACCCAATGTCCATAATCGGGTTGCCCTTCCACGTCATAGGAGCCCACGGCACTTCCGACCAGGGCGGTGACCCCGGCACACCACCCGCCCTTGATATCAGCCTTTATATCCCTGCCCTGGTCGAAGGGAGCAAACTGGGTAATTCGCAGCTTCATATCGAATCCTCCTTGATCGAACCTCTCGTCTTTTATGACGAGATGCACGCTGCGCTTGAACAGGGAGCGGGCTTCAACAGTCTAGGAGTTGAGGCCATCTTTTCCAGTTGATGGCGTGATAAATATCACGACATCGGCCAGGTTCGAGTTCGCCTGGCCACTTTAATCCAGGCAAAAAAAAATCCGGAAATCCTCACTTTCGTGGGCCTTCCAGACTTTTAAAACTACAG
>NZ_JAOSHO010000304.1 GCF_025917275.1 Pseudomonas agronomica
ATACGCCGAAAGCGCTGCCACCGGATATCAAACAGTCATTAACCGTCTGCTGCGTCAGGCCTTGATATCTGAAAAAACGGCTAGCCGTGAATGAAGAAAATTGATGGATGCACCTAAGCCCGGCAAAGCCAAGGCATCGGTATGACGTGAGAAATCGGGATCCATTTAGAGGCACTGTTTCAATCCAGCGCTAGCTGCCCACAATTATCCGCTTCCCTACCTTCTCCCCCACCTCCAGAGCCTGCCCATCCCTCTGCTTCCCCTGCCGCGCCTGCCCCACCAACTGCGGAATCAAATCCCCTTCCGGCAAGTGCTTCCAGAACCGCCCCGGCATGTGTTGGCGCAACGCGGTGGGGTTGAGCCTCGCCGGGTTGAAGATGTGCCGATAATAGGTGCGCCACAATTCCGCGCCGGGGTCTTCGGCGTGGCGGGCCCATTGCTGCCATTGCTCGGGGCAACGGCGCTGGTAGTCCAGCGAATGCCCATCGAAACGAATGCCGTCGCGGGGCGTTGCGATCAGCCAGCGTTGTCGGCCCAATCGCTCGGCAAAATGCCCGCTCGCGCTTTCAAGGATGTCGTGGGCCGGCTGGTGGAAAGCCACCAGGTCCAGTAGCAGTTGTTCAGCGACCGCAGGCGGCAAGGGTATGAAACGCACGAATGCATGAAGGTGATGGGCTTCGCGACTGACCTGCTTGATGCGCCGTTGCAGCTCGCTGCCCAATCGATCACCGGCGAGCATAGCGGTGCGATCACCATGGGCGACGCGCCAGAGCACTTCGTACAGCAGGCTCCAGCGTTGTTCGCCCTGGTAGCGGCTGGCCTGTTCCAATTGTCCCAACAGACCCGCCGGGACGCGTGTCTGGAACGGTCCAGGGCCTTGCGGCAATGCCGCCGGCACTGCCAGCAGGTCAGCCATGGGACCCTGGGCCCAGGTCACGTCGCTGGGGTCGACTCCGTGGCCCAACAGTGTTCTGGCCTGATTACGCCATGTGGTGAAATCGTCGTCGCAATCAAGCGCAATCATGCCCACAGCCCCATTTGCACAGGCCGCTGCGGATCGCGCAAGCGCGCTCGGAGCAAGCCGCTGCGCACCTGGCCGTCAGCGGGTCGGTAATCGCTGGTCACAATGAACGGACGGGCCTTTTCCAACACGCAACGCAACTGCACCAGGTCGTCGTAGCGAATCCGCCGTTCCCTGCGCAGTGCCACCAGGCGTTGCACGCTGCGCAGGCCGATGCCGGGAATACGCGCGAGCAAGGCCGGCTCGGCACGGTTGAGGTCGAGTGGAAACACATCGCGATTGGCCAGCGCCCAAGCCAGCTTGGGGTCGATGTCCAGGTCCAGGTTGCTGGACGTAGTCAACAGCTCGCCCGCCTTGTAGCCGTAGCCACGCATCAGGAAGTCGGCTTGGTAGAGCCGGTGCTCGCGCAGCAAGGGTGGCGCGGCGAGTGGCACGCTGGCGGGGCTTTCGGGGATCGGGCTGAAGGCCGAATAATAGACCCGCCGTAATCCGTAGCCTTGATAGAGCGACTCGGCATTGCTGAGGATGGTGTGGTCATCGGTGGCATCCGCCCCAACGATCACCTGGGTGCTCTGCCCGGCTGGGGCAAAGCGAGGCGCCCGCGGTTCGCCGGCCACTGCCTGTAGACCGTCGTGGATGGTGCCCATGGCCTGGCGAATCGTCTTCAACTGCTTTTCCGGCGCCAGGCGCTTGAGGCTCACCTCGGAGGACAATTCGATATTCACGCTCAGGCGATCGGCCAGCCGCCCGGCCTCTTCGATCAATAGCGGATCCGCGTCGGGGATGGTCTTGAGATGGATGTAGCCTCGAAAGTGATGCTCCTCGCGCAACAGCCGCGCCACCCGAACCAGTTGCTCCATGGTGTAGTCGGCCGAACGAATGATGCCGGAGCTCAGGAACAGACCGCTGATGCAATTGCGACGGTAGAAGTCCAGGGTCAGCCGAACCACTTCTTCGGGTGTGAAACGCGCCCTCGGCACGTTGCTGGAGCGACGGTTGACGCAGTACTGGCAGTCGTACAAGCAGAAATTGGTCAACAACACCTTGAGCAGCGATACACAGCGTCCATCCGGCGTATAGCTATGGCAGATCCCCATGCCATCCGTGGCCCCAAGCCCGTCCCGACCACGCGAACTTCGCTTGGGAGCACCACTGCTGGCACAGGACGCGTCATATTTGGCGGCGTCGGCAAGAATGCCGAGCTTGGCGATAAGCTCCATGAAAGACCCTCAGACACTGTATGCATACACAGTATTTGGAGATTGATAGCGATGCAAGCTCCGCTGGTCAATCCAGCCAACGAGCAGAGAGCGACTGGTGGATTCATCGGCACCACGATGGGCTATAATCCGGTCATTCACGCGATTCGAGGTCCAACCCCATGGGCACTGTCAGCCTTGAAACAAAAAAGGCCTACGCGGCCAGGACGCGCCGGTCCAACTACGCGGCCAGCCTGCGCCTGGAAGGTTTCAAAGTGTCTTTCGAGGACGGCGAACGCAAGCTGCCTTCCCGTGAAGATGTCTTGAAAACCTTCACCAAGACCCGAGCCTGATGCCGGACAAATATGGCGTCGGCGAGGACGCCTACTGTTATCCCGGCTCCACGGTCCTGCGCAACAAGCTCAATATCCGCGACGAACCCACCCTGGGCGAAGCCGAACAACAACTCTCGGCCATCGCGGCAAGCAACGTCGAATTCACTCCTCCTCCTTACAGTCTGGCTTACCTCCAGAATATCCATCGCGCCTTGTTCGCCGACTTGTTCGAATGGGCCGGACAGTTGCGAACCGTCGGCATGGCCAAGCAGGACACGCGTTTCTGCCAACCCGAATACATGGAAAAGGAAGCCGACAAAATCTTTGCCAGGATGGCAGCGGCGAACTGGTTCGAGGGGATGGGCCGAGCAGAACTGATCGTGGCCGTGGCGGATGCGTATTCCGATATCAACGCCATTCACCCCTTCCGCGAAGGCAATGGCCGCGCCCAGCGCATCCTGTTCGAGCACCTCATCATGAACGCCGGTTTCGAAATCAGTTGGTGGGGCATCGAAAAAGACGAATGGATCAGCGCCAATATCGCGGCCTATAACTGCGTACTCGAGCCTATGGAAACGGTTTTCAAGAAGTGCATTGGACAGCCGATACAATCCCGACCATAAGTTATCTGCACTTCCTCGCTTAAGTGATACATTCCGTGCCAGCCAACCCAGCCGAAACCCTCCGTATGTACCGGATTGTCTCCTTCCCCCCAAACGAGCAAGGCCGAGATTTTGTCGTGGGCGACGTACATGGGCATTTCAAGCTTTTGGCGAAGGCCTTGGACAACCTCGAATTCAATACCGAAATAGACCGGATTTTTTCCGTAGGCGACCTCATCGATCGCGGCCCCGACTCCGAAGATGTATTGAATTGGCTTGGAAAACCCTGGTTTCACGCGGTACGCGGCAACCATGAACAAATGGTGATCGACGGCATCTGCGGCCACGGAGACAAACCCAGGCACATCCGCAACGGCGGAGCCTGGCTCTATAAGTTGGACCCGGCCATCCAAGACCAACTTCTAAAAGCCCTTCAAGCACTTCCGCTCATTATCGAAATCGACTTATCGGCTAATAAAACGATTGGAATCGTACATGCCCAAGCGCCGTTTTTCGGGCTGAATAATGATTGGCAAGGTGCGAAAGACGCCATTACCGGGGCACTTGGAAAGCAGGTTCAACAACAAGCCTTGGCGGAAGCCTTGTATGCCCGGGACAGAATCGAACAGCAAGATTCGAAGCCTATCGAGGGCATCCACGAACTCTACGTGGGACATTCATCGGTCCCAAACGTCACGCGCCTCGGCAACGTTGTCTATGTGGACACTGGCTGCTCCTTTTCCGACGGAGCACTGAGCCTGGTGGAAATCAGCAGCCAATCCGTTTTCAGCATAGGCATGACGCAGTGAGGTAACGGACTGCCTCATTCACCGATCAGGCCCGACTGCATTCGCTGCCGTCACATACCTGATAAACTGTGCGCCCTTCGCATTCGCCTCCAGATTCCCATGCCTCTTCAAGAAACTTCACAGCAATCCGTGTCCCGCCGCTTCAGCGTGGCCCCGATGATGGATTGGACTGACGCCCACTGTCGCTACTTCCTACGCATCCTCTCCAAACACGCCCTCCTCTACACCGAAATGGTCACCACCGGCGCGTTGCTCAACGGCGATCACGAACGCTTCCTGCGCCATCACGAAACCGAGCATCCGCTGGCCCTGCAGCTGGGCGGCAGCGTCCCCGGTGACTTGGCCGCCTGCGCCCGAATGGCCCAGGAACACGGTTACGACGAGGTCAATCTCAACGTTGGCTGCCCCAGCGATCGGGTGCAGAACAACATGATCGGTGCCTGCCTGATGGGGCATCCAGCGCTGGTAGCTGATTGTGTGAAGGCGATGCGGGATGCGGTGTCGATTCCGGTGACGGTGAAGCATCGGATCGGGATCAATGGTCGCGACAGCTATGAACAATTGTGCGAGTTCGTCGGGACGGTGCGTGACGCCGGCTGCACGAGCTTTACCGTGCATGCGCGGATTGCGATCCTGGAGGGGTTGTCGCCGAAGGAGAATCGCGACATCCCGCCGCTGCGTTACGACGTGGTAGCGCGGTTGAAAGCGGATTTCCCTGAGCTGGAAATCGTGCTCAACGGTGGGATCAAGACGTTGGAGGCCTGCCACGAGCATCTGCAGACGTTTGACGGTGTGATGCTGGGTCGCGAGGCCTACCACAACCCGTATCTGCTGGCCGAAGTGGATCAGCAGTTGTTTGGCAGCACTGCACCCATCATCACTCGGGCCGAGGCCTTGGCAAAGCTGCGGCCGTATATTGCCGATCACTTGGCGTACGGCGGTGCCATGCACCACATCACCCGTCACGTGTTGGGACTGGGCACCGGGTTCCCCGGGGCGCGACGATTCCGGCAGTTGTTATCGGTGGATATCCACAAGACCAAGGATCCGCTGGCGCTGCTGGACCAGGCGGGGCAGTTGCTTGAAGGGCGTTAACCGTCACTTGCTTTGAACCTGCGCGCGGTTTTGGCATCGTATCTACCGACAGTTGCCCCGGCCATTCAAACAGCCGTTTCCAGGTTGTTGCCGCTGGGGCCATCGATACCTCTTCACGCCCTTGAGTGGCTGCCGGCCCTCGGGTAATGTCAACGGACCCATAGGACAGAGCACGCTCATGACTTCCAAGCTGGAACAACTCAAGCAGTTCACTACCGTCGTGGCCGATACTGGCGACTTCGAAGCCATCGCCCGCATCAAGCCCGTCGACGCCACCACCAACCCTTCCCTGCTGCTCAAGGCTTCGGCAATGCACGGTTATGCCGAGCTGCTGAACGCCTGCGTGGCGGACTGCAAGGGCGACGTAGGCCTGGCCAGCGACCGCTTTGGCGTCGCAGTGGGCCAGGAGATTCTGAAAGTGATTCCGGGGCGCATCTCCACCGAAGTGGATGCACGCCTGTCGTTCGACACCGAAGCCATGCTCAAGCGTGCGCATCGTCTGGTCGACCTGTACGAAAAATCCGGAATTGGCCGAGACCGCGTCCTGATCAAGATCGCTTCGACCTGGGAAGGCATCCGCGCCGCCGAGAAACTGGAGCGCGAAGGCATCCAGTGCAACCTGACGCTGCTGTTCTCCTTCGCCCAGGCCGCCGCCTGTGCCGATGCCGGGGTATTCCTGATCTCGCCGTTCGTGGGCCGTATCTACGATTGGTACAAGAAAGCCAACGGCAACGACTACACCGGCGCGGACGACCCGGGCGTGCAGTCGGTGACGCGCATCTACAACTACTACAAGGCCAACGACTACAAGACCGTGGTCATGGGCGCGAGCTTCCGCAACCTCAACCAGATCGAGCAGTTGGCCGGTTGCGACCGCTTGACCGTCAGCCCTGAGCTGCTGGAAAAACTGGCCGCCGATGAAGGCAAGCTGGAACGCAAACTGGCGCCTGGGCAAGCTGGAGAAGCGCGCCTGAGCCTCAACGAAGCGCAATTCCGCTGGTTGTCCAACGAGGACGCCATGGCGACCGAGAAACTGGCTGAAGGCATCCGTCAGTTCGCCCGGGACCAGGAGAAGTTGGAGGCGTTGCTGCAAGCCAAGCTTTGAGCTGACTCGCAAGGCATGCAAAAGGGCGAACCTTGGTGGGTTCGCCCTTTTTTATGCGGCTCAGCCTGAGAAATCTGGCGCCTGAATAGGCCA
>NZ_JAOSHO010000305.1 GCF_025917275.1 Pseudomonas agronomica
GCGGGAGCAAGCTCCCTCGCCACAAGGGTGTCCCTGCTGAATCTCATTGGCCTATGCTTGATCCCCTGAGCCATTTTCAGTGGAGTATCAAGCATGACCAACTGGCCGCTGGATCAGGTCTACGACTTCGACGGACATCCAGTCCGCTACGCCATCCACGGCGACGGCCCGCCGCTGGTGTTTGTCCACGGCACGCCGTTTTCTTCCTATGTGTGGCACCGGATCGCCCCGCTCTTCTTCGCCACGCACACAGTGCACTACTTCGACCTGCTGGGGTATGGCCAGTCCGCGCAGCCGGACGCCGACGTGTCCCTCGGCATACAGAACCAACTGCTCGCCCAACTGCTGGAACACTGGAAGCTGGAACGCCCCGACGTGGTGGCCCATGACTTCGGCGGCGCCACCGCGCTGCGTACGCATCTCCTCGATGGGAAAGATTACCGAAGCCTGACACTGATCGACCCGGTGGCCCTGTCACCGTGGGGTTCGCCTTTTGTCCAGCATGTACGCCAGCATGAAGCGGCGTTCAGCGGCCTGCCCGACTACATCCAGCGCGCGATTGTGCCGACCTATATCCGCGGCGCGATCAAGCGGGATATTCCCGATGAAGAGTTGGCGCCCTACGTGCAGCCGTGGCTTGGCGAGCCGGGGCAGGCGGCGTTCTATCGGCAGATTGCGCAGATGGACGAGTGCTACACCCGCGAGGTCGAAGGGCTGTACCCGAGCGTACGCTGCCCGACCCAGATATTGTGGGGCGAAGATGACCAGTGGATTCCCATCGAGCGCGGTCGGACGTTGCACGGGATGATTCCGGGGGCGCTGTTTCAGCCCGTTCCGAACGCTGGACACTTGGTGCAAGAAGATGCGCCGGAAGCCATCGTCGCGGCAGTTATGCGGTTCCTGACGTGACTTCCCTCGATGCAAGCACGGCGCATTCCCCTGTGGGAGCGAGCCTGCTCGCGAAAGCGGTGTGTCAGGTCCAGATACATTGACTGACACACCTTCGCGAGCAAGCCCGCTCCCACAAGGTAACCGCATACACATCAAGAGCTGTGTTCCAACTTGAATCACCACCGCACCGCTTTTGTTCCTCGCAGCACGCCCAACCCACAAATTGACTATAAATAACCGGCACTCACCCGCTTGGCACGGCCGCTGCACGCTTGCGACTTTCCCTCCCCTACGCAAGGACCGCCACAATGACTCAGAACGATCCGGGCAACGACTATCCCTTGAGCGAAGTCCCGATGAGCGCTCGCAAGGGCTTGGCCTCCACGGCCATGGTGCTGCTGGGCTTCACGTTTTTCACCGCCACCATGTTTGCCGGCGGCAAGCTGGGCGTGGCGTTCGGTTTTGCCGAGATGCTCACAGTCATCGTCATCGGCAATCTGCTGCTGGGCCTTTATGCCGCGGGCCTGGGTTATATCGCCTTCAAGAGTGGGCTCAATTCGGTGCTGATGGGCCGTTTCTGTTTTGGCGAGGTGGGCAGCAAGCTCAGCGACTTGATCCTCGGCTTGACCCAAATCGGCTGGTACGCCTGGGGCACGGCCACCGCGGCGGTGGTGCTGGGCAAGTATTTCGAACTGGGCCAGGGGACGGTGCTGGGGCTGATGGTGCTGTTCGGGTTGGGGTTCTGCGCCACGGCGTATATCGGCTATCGCGGACTGGAGATCCTCTCATACGTCGCCGTACCAGCCATGCTATTGCTGCTGATGCTCTCGATGTGGGTCGCGACGCAAAAAGTCGGCGGCCTCGACGGGCTGCTGGCGGTCGTGCCCACGGGTAACCTGGACTGGTCGACCGCGATCACGCTGGTCTTCGGCACGTTCGTCAGTGGCGCCACCCAGGCGACCAATTGGACGCGGTTTTCCCGCTCGGCGAAGGTCGCGGTGCTGGCGAGCCTGATCGGCTTTTTCCTGGGCAATGGCCTGATGGTTCTGATCGGCGCCTACGGGGCCATCGTCTACCAACAGCCTGACGTGGTCGAAGTGTTGCTGTTGCAGGGCTTCGCCATGGCTGCGATGGCGATGTTGCTGCTCAACATCTGGAGCACCCAGGACAACACCATCTACAACTTCGCCGTGGCCGGCTGCAACCTGCTGCGCACCCGTCGGCGCAAGGCCGTCACCCTGGCCGGCGCGGTGATCGGCACGCTGCTGGCGCTGCTGGGCATGTACGACATGCTGGTGCCTTATCTGATTCTGCTCGGCACGGTCATCCCGCCGATTGGCGGGGTGATCATGGCCGATTTCTTTTTCCGCTGGCGCGGTCGTTACCCGCGCCTGGCAGAGACGCAGCTTCCAGCGTTCAACTGGCCCGGGCTGTGCGCCTATGGCGTTGGCACCGTGGCCGCTTTCAACGCGCCATGGATCGCACCACTGGTAGGAATCGCCGCCGGCGCGCTAACGTATGTGCTATTGATCGGCGTAACCGGCACTCGCACCGCTGACGCGCCCCTACAAGACCTCTAAAGGACTCGCCCGATGCACATCATCAACGCCCGCCTGCGCAATCGCGAAGGCTTGCATGAACTGCACCTGGAAAACGGCCTGATCGCCAGCATCGCCCGCCAGACCGAGGCCCCGAGCCTGGGGCCCGAAGACATTGACGCCGGCGGCAACCTGGTCGTGCCGCCCTTTGTCGAGCCGCACATTCACCTGGACGCCACGCTGACCGCTGGCGAACCGCGCTGGAACATGAGTGGCACGCTGTTCGAGGGCATCGAGTGCTGGGGCGAACGCAAGGCCACCATCACCCACGAAGACACCAAGACCCGCGCCCGGAAAACCCTCCAGGCTCTGGCGGCCCATGGCATCCAACATGTGCGCACCCACGTCGACGTGACCGATCCCGCACTCACCGCCCTCAAGGCAATGCTCGAAGTGCGCGAGGAGAGCCGTCACTTGGTCGACATGCAGATCGTCGCGTTTCCCCAGGAAGGCATCGAGTCTTACCGCAACGGCCGCGAGCTGATGGAAGAAGCGATCCGCATGGGCGCCGACGTGGTGGGCGGCATTCCGCATTTCGAGTACACCCGCGACCAGGGCGTCAGTTCGGTGAAATTCCTCATGGACCTGGCCGAGCGCACCGGCTGCCTGGTGGACGTGCATTGCGACGAAACCGACGACCCGCACTCGCGCTTTCTCGAAGTGCTCGCCGAAGAAGCCCGCAGCCGCGACATGGGCGCCCGCGTCACCGCCAGCCACACCACCGCCATGGGCTCCTACGACAACGCCTATTGCGCCAAGCTGTTCCGCCTGCTCGGGCATTCAGGCATCAGCTTCGTGTCGTGCCCGACCGAAAGCATTCACCTGCAGGGACGCTTCGACAATTTCCCCAAGCGCCGCGGCGTCACGCGGGTCAATGAACTGCTCGAAGCCGGGATGAACGTGTGCTTCGGCCAGGATTCCATCGTCGATCCGTGGTACCCGCTGGGCAACGGCAATATCCTGCGAGTGCTCGAAGCCGGCCTGCATATCTGCCACATGCTCGGCTATCGCAACCTGCAAAGCGCCCTGGACCTGGTCACCGACAACAGCGCCAAGGCCATGGCACTGGGCGAGCGCTACGGGCTGGAGCCTGGCCGTCCGGCGAACCTGCTGGTCCTCTCGGCCGACAGCGACTACGAAGTGATCCGCAGCCAGGGCCTGCCGCTCTACTCGATTCGCAACGGTGAAGTGTTGATGAAGCGGCAGATGCCGGTGGTGGAGTTCGGGCCGCAGCTGGGCTGAAATCTCCAATACCTGTGGGAGCGAGCTTGCTCCGGGCGGCGATCCGACGATAGCGGTCTGTCAGTTGACAGCGATGTGACCGACCGGGCGCTATCGCGAGCAAGCTCGCTCCCACAGTAGATATTCGGCGGGCGCAAAATCAGTGCACGACTGAGGTCCCCTGTGGGAGCGAGCTTGCTCGCGATGGGGTCATTGGCCGCGCCGCACCAAACAACCTCACCCGCATCAGCTCCCCCGCCTCATCTTCCAGCAGGATCGGCGCAATGCCGCCCGGCATCACCACCCTGACCACTCCCGCTTTCACCCAACCCACCCGCCACGCAGCACTCGCCACCGCGCTGGCGCTGGTGCCCGACGACGCGGTAGGACCTTCGCCTCGCTCGAACACCCGGGCGGCGATTCGTCCTTCGGCTTCAAGCCACGCCCATTGCAGATTGACCCCTGCCAGACAAGGATTCCCCGCCCCGCCCGGCGCCGCATAGGCAATGTCGGTCAGGACCCGCGACAGGGCCGGCGCGCGCATCTGCGCAAGGCTGGGCAACGCCGCCGCATCATCGAGCAAAGTCACACAGTGAGGATTGCCGATGCGCACGAACTGGCTGTAGCCCCACGCCGTATTCAATGCATGGAGCGCCGGCACACGGCTCACTTCCCAGGGACCGAATATCACCTCTTCGATACCTTGGGCAGCCACGGCCCGGGGTCCGAACAGCGGTGCGCCCAGGTCCAACCAGAAACCCTGGACACCTTCGAATTCAGCAGCGCGAACCGACGTCTGCACCGGTGAAACGCCTTCAGGTTTGTCGTGATGAACCTGCAGCAGACATTCACCGTCGCCCACCAGCAAACCTTGCTCCTGCAGGGCCAGGGAGAAAATCGTCAAGCCATTGCCGCTGCGCTCGGCCAGCGTCCCATCAGTATTGACGATCAACAGATCAAACGGCGGTGCGTCCTGGAACGGGCCGATCAGCAGGCCGTCACTGCGATGGGCCTTGGCCTCCGGCGGTGCTTCGCCCGGCGCCCATGCACAAAAAGCCTGCACGGCGGCGGCGCTCCAGGTTTCGCGGGTTTGGGCAGCCTGGGCGGCAGACGATGGCAGGTCGATCCCCTGGGCACGGACCTGCCGTGGCGAAACGACGCCATAGATATTGCCGCGTGCATCATAGAACTGTGTCATGGACTAACCCGGATCGGCCAGCAAGGGCCGCTACTGTATGTCGGCGAAGGCTGCCGGGCAAACCTCGCCGGCCACCCTGGCATTCGCGTCGGCACCTTGAGGTCGCAGTGAGGTCAGTGGATATGCAAGCATAGGCGCCTGCTCGCAACACCGTACCGCACGAAAGCCAAGGATGTTTCATGACCGCGATTACCCCTCCCCCTACCTTCGTTCCAGGCCGCCTGGAACAGATGTCCACCCGCATCGCCTACCTCATTGCCGGGATCGGCATCGCCGCCTGGGCGCCGCTGGTGCCTTACGCCAAGGTGCGGGCGAACCTGGACGAAGGCACCCTGGGGTTGCTGCTGCTGTGCCTCGGGGTAGGGTCGATCCTGGCGATGCCGATTTCCGGAGCCCTGGCGACACGGTTCGGCTGCCGCCGGGTGCTCAGTGGCGGCACGCTTTTGGTCTGCCTGGCGTTGCCGTTGTTGGCGACGATGAGTTCCCTGCCGTGGCTGGTGACGGCGTTGTTTTTGTTCGGCGCCGGGCTCGGCACCGTGGACTCCACCGTGAACCTGCAAGCAGTCATCGTCGAGCGCGCCAGCGGCAAGACCATGATGTCGGGTTTCCACGGCATGTTCAGCCTCGGCGGGATCATTGGCGCGGCCGGCGTCAGTGCGCTGCTCGGCCTCGGGCTTTCGCCGCTGGCGGCGACGCTGGCGGTCAATGCCGTGCTGTTGGTGGCGCTGTTCAAGGCGGCGCCGCACCTGCTGCCCTACGGCAGTGAAAGCTCGGGACCGGCGTTTGCCATTCCCCATGGCGTGGTGCTGTTTATCGGCATCCTGTGCTTCATCGTATTCCTGGCCGAAGGCGCGGTGCTGGACTGGAGCGCCGTATTCCTGGCTAGCGAGCGCGCGGTGGATACCGCCTATGCCGGGTTGGGTTATGCCGCGTTTGCCTTGACCATGACCGTCGGCCGGCTGACCGGCGATTCGGTGGTGCATCGCCTGGGCGCCAAGCGCGTGATCATCTACGGCGGGTCGATCGCGGCGGCGGGTTTCCTGATGGCGACCGTCGCGCCGATGTGGCAAGCCGCGCTGCTGGGCTACGCGTTGGTCGGCGCGGGGTGTTCGAACATCGTGCCGGTGCTGTACACCGCCGTCGGCAAACAGACACTGATGCCCGAAGCCATCGCCGTGCCAGCCATTACCACCATCGGTTACGCCGGCATTCTTGCGGGTCCGGCATTGATCGGGTTTGTTGCCCATGGCAGTAGTTTGAGTCTTGCGTTCGGGTTGATTGCGCTGTCGTTGGTGGCGGTGGCGTTTAGCGGGA
>NZ_JAOSHO010000306.1 GCF_025917275.1 Pseudomonas agronomica
TCGCGAGCAAGCTCGCTCCCACAAGGGGATTTTGTTTTTTGGGAAGGGATCAGAAATCGCGCTTGTAGAAGATATCCAGCGAACTGGCGACGCCACTCGCGGCTTCGAGGTAGACCTTCTTGCTCAGCTTGTAGCGCAACGCGATGGTATTGGCCGGCTCGAACACACCCACGCCGTAGCGCAGGCTGAGTTTTTCCGACAGGTTGCCACTGGCGACCACGCTGGTGTCGTTGCCGCTGCCCTGGGTGTCGAGCTGGAAATCCTTGATCCCCAGGTTGTTGCCCAGGCTGGTAGTCACGCCGGCGCTGCCCATCAAGCCCAGGCCCAGCGCGGCCTGGGCGAGCATGTTGTTGTCCTCGCCGGTGGTGCTCAACGGTCGGCCCAGCACCAGGTAGGACAACGCCTGTTCCTGGCTCATGGCCGGCTCCGAGAAAATCTGCGTGGTCGGTTGCTCGGCGCTGCCGCTCAAACGAATACCGGCGATCACATCGTCGGTCTGGCGGATCGCCTCGATGTCCAGGTATGGCTGGTCAATCGGCCCGGCAAACAGCAATCGCGCCCGGCGTACCGTCAGCCGTTGTCCGTAGGCCCGGTATTTTCCATCGTTGAGCCAGAGCTCGCCGCGCGTGTCCATGTTGTCGCCGATGTGGACCTGGCCTTGGACGTTGGCCGTCAGGCCAAAACCCGAGAAGGCGAGTTTTTCCTGGCCGACGATGACATCGATGTCCATCGCCATGGCCATTGGCGCCTTGCCCTCTTCGGTCTGGTGGCCGACGATCACCGTGTCATCCGATACCTTGACCGTGGACGGCGGCAGCTCGCGAATGGTGATCTCGCCCTTGGGCACCAAGATCTTGCCGGCAATCGAAAGTCGTTCGCCCTGCATCGTGATGTTCAGGTCCGGCGCCACGTCCAGCACCGCGTAGGGTTCGACAGTGACCGGCAGTTGCGAGCCCTTGAGGGCCAGGTCCAGGGTCAGTGCCTCGCCCCAGCCAATGCTTCCGGTCAGGCTGCCCTGCCCGCTCTTGCCACTTTTCCAGGCGCCATCGAGCCTTACCGTATCACCGGCGATCATGGCCCGCAGCTGCAGGGCTTCGAGGCTGATCGGCAGTTCCGGGCCGGACACTTCGCCGTCGCTGAGCACCAGGTTGCCGTTGACCTGGGGCGCGAGCAATCCACCGGACAGCGTGCCGCTGCCATTCAGATGGCCGGTCAGGGTTTCCACCATTGGCACGAACGGCCGGGCCACCGACAGGTCCAGACCATTGAGTCGGAAGGAGCCGCTCAAAGGCTTGCTGGCCGGCAACGGGTTGATCCGCGCCTGGAGCGTCAGCTCACCCAGCCTCGCGCCGACGAAACTGATATCGGTATCGATGCGCGTCGGCGTCAGGCGGCTGTTGAGCGTCAGGGTCTGGTAGGGGAAATCCAGCCATTGCCCCTTGTCCTGCTCCTTATCTCGAATCCGCAAAGTACCGCCGCTGGCATCCACCAACACGCGGCCGTTCGGGCCGTTGGCCGGCAGGTCCAGTTGCAGGTCGGCATTGAGCTGGCCTCGCCAGCCGAAGTCCTTGGGCATCCACTGGGCCAGGCTTTCGATGGGGAACTGTTTGAGGTGATAGCGCAATTTCGGTTCCGGCATCAGCCGCTGGTCCTCGCCACACAGGCTCGCTTGACCAGACCGCCAACAGTGCGCACCGAAGTTCAGCGTACCGTTGGCCAGGCGCTCCAGTTTCGCCGGCGCCTGCAAGCGCCAGGTTTGCCCGCCGACCTGCACGTCGCCGCTGGCGAGGCGTCCGCGCCAGTTGCCTTGGTCGAGCGAACCGTCGAGGGCCAAGGTGGTTTCCAACTGGGACCCTTGCAAGTCGAGATTGAGCTTCTGTTGCTTGATGTCGCCCTGACCGCTGACTGTCAACACGCCCAGCGACGTTTCGCCGGCCCGGATGCCACTTGCCTTCAGGTCGACCTTGCCCCGCTGCCCGCTGTCGAGCGTCGCGTCCAGGTTCAGGCTTTGCAGGCGGTTGTCCTGGAAAGCCAGTTGCGTGCCTTGCAGGTCAAGCTTACCTTGGGGCGCCTTGAGGGTGCCGGCCAGATCGACGCGGCCGGTGACTTGGCCGCGCAGTTGTGGCCAGAGTTGGGCCAGCCTGGACAGCTTGATGTCGATCCGGCCGCCCAGTTTCTGCTGCAGGCTGCCCGTGCCGTTGATGCGGTTGTCACCCAGGCGAATGTCCAGCGCGCCGACGTCCCATTGTTCGCCGGCGCCGCTGGCCTTGGCCTGGAACAGCGCCGGCTGGCCGCGCAGCTTGCCCTTGAGGTCCAGGTCCGCGTCGAGCTCGAGGCGCTCGTTTTTCATCGCCCCCTTGCTGCGCAACGGCCCGGCCAGCGTGCCGGGCAGTTCACCGAGCCAATACGCCGGGTTGATGGCCGACAATTGCAGCGCCGTATCCCAGGCGATGCCGTCGGCAAATTGCAGGCTCAAGTGCCCTTCGGCCTTGCCCTGCCCAGCGGCAAGCTTGAGCTGTGGCAAATGGATCTGCGTCAGGTCGCCACTGAACGGGCTGTCCAGGCTGAACGCCCCGGCCGGACCGTCCAACGCCGCCTGGAAGTTACCGAGGTATTTGCCATCGGTGTACGAGACTTCGCCGGTGAAACGGCGCAGCGTGACTTGCGGTTCGTCGATCAGCGGATAGAGGCGATGCCAGGGAAAATCCAGCCAGGCGATTTTCGCTTCGGCGCTCAGGCCTTCGCGCCAATCCAACTGCCCGCTGAGCTTGAGGCTTTGCTGGTCGCCCGCCTCCAGGTCGAGGCCAGCGATTTGTGCGCCATTGGCGTCAACCTTGCCTTGCAACAGCAACGCCACCGGTCCTTTTTCAGCGGGAAGGGTCGCCTTGCCTAGCAGTTGATAGCCGTTTTTCAGGTTGCCTTCGCCGGTCAGTTCCAACTGATTCAGCAGCAGTGTGTCCGGTAGATCGGCACTGGCCTTGAAACCGTCGGCGGTGATGCGCACCTTGGCCGGCAGGTTGTCGGCCAGGGGTTGCAGCTCGCCACTGAGGTGGCCTTGCAGATAACCGCTGCTGTCGGCGGTCAAGTTGAGGGTCTTGAGCAACTCGCCGTCGACTTTGAGCTCCAGCGCCCAAGGCGTCGCACCCGGTGCCGGCAGCGTCAGTTGACCCGCCGCACTCAGCGCCCAGTTCCCACGCGGCTGCAACAGGCCGGACAGCTTCAGGCTCAATTCGTCGCGCTGCAGTTGCACCGAGTCGACCTGCAAACCCTCGGCCGTCCAGTGCGCCGCCAGTTGCAAACCCTTGAGCTGTTCCGTGCCGTTGAACGACAGGCTGCCCACCTGGACGTCGCCCAGCTCGATCGCCAGTGGCAAGTCCAGGTCCGGCAGGCTGATCGGACCGCCGCTTGGCTCATCGGAAGAGGCCGGCAGTTGCAAGGCGATGTTGTCGGCCTTGAGCTGATCGATGCACAGGGTCATGCGCAACAGGCACGACGGCGACCAGGCGAATATCGGCTGATTAAGTTCGACCCGGCTGGCGTCCTGTTGCCACAGCACCCGGTCGGCGCTCCATTGGCCGCCCAACCGTCCCTGGAAATTCTCCACGGTCAGACCCGGCACCAGGCCGAGGGCCCAGCGGCTGCCGAATGCCGTGCCCAGCAGGATGCTCAAGGCCAACGCGACGGTCACCAACAGCCCGCCGAGCGCCAGCAAGGTTACTTTCAAACCGCGATTCACAACTCAGGCCCCATGGAAAAGTGCAATCGAATGCCGCCCTCGTCGTCCAGCGCGTGGGCCAGGTCGAGGCGGATCGGGCCGACCGGCGACACCCAGCGCACGCCGATGCCCACGCCGGTCTTGAGGCTCGGCAGGTCGAGGCTGTTGAAAGAGTTGCCCTGGTCAACGAAGGTCGCCACCCGCCACTTTTCCGCAACCGAATATTGATACTCGAGGCTGCCGGCCACCATGTAGCGCCCGCCGATGCGATCACCTTCGGCGTTCTCCGGCGACAGGCTCTGGTAGTCGTAGCCGCGCACGCTCTGGTCGCCACCGGCGAAAAATCGCAGGGACGGTGGAATGGACGTGTAGCCGTTGGTTGCGCTGCCACCGATCTGGGCCCGTGCCAGGAAACGATGCTTGTCGAACACCGTGGTCAGGCCCTTGACCATGGCGGTGCCGTATAAAAGGTTATTGTCCGAGCCCAGCCCTTCCTTGGCGACCTTGGTGTCGAATTGCAGGCGATAGCCATGGTGCGGGTCGATACGGTTGTCGCTGCGCAGGTATGAATAGCTGACGCCTGGCATCAGCAATGTGCTCAGGCCGGAATCGTCGCCGAGACGGTATTCCTCGCGCTGCCACTTGAGCGACACCACCCGCTGCCAGCCGCTGGGCAACTTGCTGTGCCATTCCGGCCCTACGGTCAGCAACTTACTAAGGGTGTCGGTGCCGGCCAGTTCTTCGTATTGATAACCACCGGCGTAGCGCAGCTTGTCGGTGAGCGGTGGGTCCAGCGGCACGTCGTACCAGAGGCCGACGTTCTGCCGGGGCGCCGAGACTTCCGCTTCCCAACCGTAGCTGTGCCCTTGCGGATTGACCCAGTGACGCGTCCAGTTGGCCTTGGCCCGTGGCCCGACGTCGGTGGAAAAACCCAGCCCCAACCCCATGGTGCGAGGCTTGCGTGTGTCGAGCTTGACCGCGACCGGAATGATGTTGTCGGTGGCCGCGGTGGGTGCCGCATCGACCCGGACGCCCTCGAAATAGCCGCTCGATTGCAAGGCCTGGTTGAGTTCGGCGATGAGTTCGGAGTCATAGGGCGTGCCGGCCTTGAACGGCACCATGCGTTGCAGCAGGTCTTCGTCGAAGGGTGTGTCGCCTTCGAAACCGACCGGACCCAGGGCATAGCGTGGGCCGCTGTCGTAGATCAACTCGATGTCGGCAATGCCGGCTTGCGGGTCCACACGCAACATCTGGCTGACGAATCGCCCACTGAAAAAGCCATAACGCGAAGCCTGGTTCAGGATCGATCGCTTGGCGTCTTCATAGCGACCATGATTGAGCACCGCGCCGGGTTTGAGCCCTGCATTGTCTGGCACGCGGAAGCCCTTGAGCGACGCCGCCGGACCGTCGATGCGGATCGTGACATTGCGCAAGTGCACCGGCTCGCCGGGGTCGATGGACAGGATCAGGCGCGGCGCCTTGCCCGTCGTGACCTCGCTGTCGATCTGCGGCTGGTAATAGCCCAGCGCCTGGGCCGCTTTGCGTGCCTGTTCCTCGGCGCCGCGACTGAAGCGCAGCAACGCCTCTTCGTCACGATCGCCCACACCACCGATGTAGCCTTCTACGTTGGCCTTGAGTTCATCATTGGACGGTTTGACCCGCACATCCAATTCACTTTGTGCCAGCGCCACGCAGCTGAGAGACAGCAAGAGCGCGCCACCGGTCATTCGTCCTGGGAAATTCATGGCGCGGATGCTATCACGAGGTTGGGAGCCTGATAGAGCCAGACGATTCCCAAAAGTTCGTCTGACTAAGCCGTCGCGCTCTGCAGGACCTGCGGGTTCGCATGAAAGAAAACATGCTCGCGGATCGGTCCTACCGCAATTTCGCCAATTTCCTCATAACCCTGGCGTTTATAAAATTCGAGATAACGGGGATTTCCAGTGTCCAGCACCACGCCTTGGGAATGCTCGTCCACGGCACACCAGTTGTGCACCGCCTCGAGCAACTGTTCGCCGTAGTGTTTGCCCTGGAATTGCGGATGAACGCCCAGCAATGGCAATACGTGCACCGCGTCCGACGGCAGGCAGGCCAGCACGGCGGCGTGATAGTCCAGGTACCGTCGGGTACAGCGCAACCCCGTGCTCAAGACCATGCGCAGGCGCCAGGCCCAACTCTCGGTAATGCCCAGGCGCCGCTGCGGCGGGGCGATCAGGGCGATGCCTATCAGGCGGTCGTTGACCAGCAGGCCGATGGCCGGCAGGTCCTGGAGGAAATGCTGCTTGACCAGTTCACGCACGGTCGCCCGTACCCGCTGTTCATAACCGGGACGCTCGGACTCGAACAGGTAGCTGAAGGTCGGCTCATGGCGATAGGCCTGGTAGAGCAACGAACGGGCTTCGCGGGAATAGCCGCTGTCGAGCATATGGATATCGGCGATGGCGGTTTCAGGCATGGCGTTGCGTCTCCTGGAGGCGAGGCTTGGGACTGAGC
>NZ_JAOSHO010000307.1 GCF_025917275.1 Pseudomonas agronomica
CCCGAGCCCTGGCGCTGGAGTCAAGACTGCTGGTCCTCGATGAGCCTACGGCGGCGCTCGACGTGTCGGTCCAGGCCCAAGTGCTGCAATTGCTCAAGACGCTGCAGACCGACAATGGCCTGAGCTACCTGTTCATCAGTCACGACCTTGCGACGGTGGAGTACCTGGCGCAGCAGGTGCTGGTGATGTACTTGGGACGCATCGTCGAGGCCGGGCCTGTGGAGCAGGTGTTCGGTAGGCCGCGTCATCCCTACACCCGTGCGCTGCTCAACTCGGTGCCCTCCATCGACCCGGAACGCCGTGACCAGTTGCAGATCCTGAGCGGCGAAATTCCCAGCCCTTTGAACCGGCCCACCGGGTGCCACTTCGCGCCTCGTTGCCCGCGGGTCAGCGAGCGTTGTCGCCGAGAGGTGCCAGCCGAGACCCAGGATCATGGCCACCGCTTTTCCTGCCACCACCCTCTGAACGATGAGAGCTGAACCCCTATGTACAATAAAAATGAGATGACCGCTCCAGGCATTGGCTACCAGGATTTAAGGCTGATGCAGGGCTATCCGCCGTCCCGGGAAAAGCAGATTGGCCTGCATAACTGGGACAGCCCGCCCTATAACCGCTGGTCGTTCCAGCACATGAGCCAGCTGTTTCCGGTGGCCGCTATTCATCGCGGTCCCGGGCCGGTCAGCGAACTCAAGCGCAACGAGCGCTCACTGGACGACGTACGTTTCCAGCGGGTCGACGGCGGGCAAACCGATCTGGCGACCTTCCTGACCGATAGTTATACCGATGGTTTTTTGGTACTTCACCAAGGCAAGGTGGTGTCGGAGCAGTATTTCAACGGTATGCAGCCGCACACGTTGCATCTGTTGCAATCGGTATCCAAGACCATCATCGGCAGTCTGGTCGGCCGGTTGATCGGGCAGGGCAGGATCGATCCTCAAGCGCCTGTCAGCCACTATGTGCCCGAGCTTTCGACAAGCGGCTATGGCGACGCCCGGGTACAGGATCTGCTGGATATGCGCACCGGCGTGAGATTCAGGGAGGACTACACCGATCCGGACGCCGAATTCATCCAGTTGGATATCGCCTCGGGTTGGCGTGAACGGGGCGAGCGAAACTCACCCGACAGCATCTATGCCTTGTTGAAGTCGCTGGGTAAAGATCGTGAACATGGCCAGTTCTTTGAGTATCGCTCAGTGGATACCGACATGTTGGCCTGGGTCTGCGAGCGGGCCTGTGGCGAGCGGCTCCCCGTTTTGTTGAGTCGGGAGATCTGGTCGAGACTGGGGGCAGAACAAGACGCGAATATCACCCTCGACTGTGTTGGAACCGCATTGGCCGATGGCGGGATAAGCGCCACGCTGCGTGATCTCGGGCGTTTTGCCCAAATGTATTTGCAGGGTGGACACTACAACAGCCAACAGATCGTCCCGGAGACGTTTGTGCGTGCCTGCGGACGTGGTTCCACACCCGCTTTTGAAGTCCTCTACGGCTATTACACCAAGTCCTTTCCTACCGCGGCCTATAGCAATCAGTGCTGGGTACTGGACAGTGAGCACGGGATCTACTCGGCGCGCGGAGTATTTGGTCAAAGCATCTATTGGGATCCAGCTTCTGAAGTGGCGATCGTAAAACTTTCCAGTTGGCCGGACTTCATCAATCCAGTGTGGACGCTGGATACCTTCCGCGCTTGTGCGGCTGTGGTTGAAGAACTTCAACGCAACTGACATCTAAACAACTGCGACTTCTCGAACACCATTAGCCCGCTAGCACCTGGACGCTGTTCCAACCTCAGTTCCGGCGGGCCCTACCTATTTCATCCAGACCGCGCTTTGTCGTGGCCGGGATGGTTGTTGCCAAAAATAAAACTTAAAGATGGAGCGACCATGAACTTGAACACCACCCGGGCCTTGGGCTCACTGATCCCGCTGGCGCTGTTGGGCGCACTTTCCACCCACGCGCAGGCGATCCAAGTCACCGATAACCTCGATCTCGGCGGTGCCATCCGGGCGCGTTGGGACTATGACCCGGATCGCGATATACAGAAGTTCAACTTCGATACCGTGATCCTCTCCGCCAAGTACAAATCCGACACTTGGATCGGCGAGGCCAAGTACCGTTTCTATGGTCGAGCGTATCCTTACCAGTACACAGAAAATGTAGGAGACGTCCAGTTCGCCGAATTGGCGTGGATTGGCTACAAGTTCAACTCCGATCAGCAAGTCCAGGTCGGCCTGAACCAGGTTCCGTTCGGTTTGCAGCCATACTTTGGCAGTACGTTCTATCAAACCCTGGGCAACGTCGTGGGTCTGGAAGACTTGGAAGAATTGGGCGCCAAGTACATCCAGCAAAGCGGCGACTGGAACATCCAGGCCGGTTACTACGTTCGCCCGGCCTCGCAGGGCAAAGGCACCAGCAAGGGTGAAACCTACTCCAGC
This sequence comes from Pseudomonas agronomica, assembly GCF_025917275.1. Lineage (GTDB taxonomy): Bacteria > Pseudomonadota > Gammaproteobacteria > Pseudomonadales > Pseudomonadaceae > Aquipseudomonas > Aquipseudomonas agronomica. Next base: position 2,436 of record NZ_JAOSHO010000307.1, read on the forward strand.
GTTGTCTCCGAAGCGGACAGTTATGTCATCGACGGCAGCAACAACCAGGAACGCAACACCGTGGTGCTGCGGGTGGCCAAGGCGCTGGACCTGGGGCCGTGGAAGTCCGAAGTCGGCGTTTCTGGCCTGACCTCGACCCTGGAGAATCGCGACACCGACAACGACGGCCGGCGCAATGCCGTGGCGGTGCACTACATTGGCAAAAACGGCCCGTGGGGCGTGCAACTGCAAGCTGCGCGACAGCAGATGTCCCCGCGCAACCCCGGCACCGATGAACTGGTGACTTTCGGCGGTTACGACGCCACCTACAACGTGGCCAGTCGCGGTAACCTGTACGTGGCGGATGTGAGCTACGACGTTGGCGGCAAGTACTTGTTCGACCAGATCAGCGGCGTGCAACTGTACGCCAACTACAGCGCCTTCGATAAATCCGCAGACGACTTCAAGACCTCGCAACGGATGATTCTCGGCACCTCGTTTTCCCTCAGCAAACTGTGGATCGCCACGGAATGGCTGTACGGCAAGAATGACCCGGTCATCGGCGGCAGCAGCCTCACCCAGAGTCTGGGGGCTGGGGGTAGTGACCGGTGGGAAAACCAGTTGTACATGAACATCGGGTATTACTTCTGATCCGGGTTATTTCCCAATAACGGATTTCGCTACCACCGGGCTTGGTGGGTACTGATGCGTCTGCTGGACTGCAGTGTAGAAGCTGCCGAAGGCTGCGATCTTTTGAAGTTGATCCTTCGTTGGAACTCAATGGAGACCGAAAAGATCGCAGCCTCGCTTCGCTCGGCAGCTCCTACAGCTTCCGGGCATCCACAGCTAAAGCCATCGCCTCCGCCGCCGATACCCCCGATCATGAATCCGCGAACCGCGTCTGCACCGGCATTGACTGTGCCGCGATGCGATGCTTTGCTGGCCGCCCGCGTCAATTAAGGAAAAGTGACAGTGATCATAGGTATCGACCTGGGCACCACCAACAGCCTCGTGGCGGCCTGGGACGGCGAACACGCCCGGCTGCTGCCCAATGCCCTGGGCAATCTTCTTACCCCGAGCGTCGTTGGCCTCGACGACGATGGCCAGTTGATCGCCGGCGATATCGCTCGCGAAAGGCTGCACACCCACCCGCATCTCACCGCGTCATTGTTCAAGCGCTACATGGGCAGTGCCCGTGAAACGTTGCTGGGCGGGCGGGCCTACCGCGCGGAGGAACTCTCGGCGATGCTGCTGCGCAGCCTCAAGGCTGACGCCGAGCGCGCCCTGGGTGTGCCTGTGCTCGAAGCGGTGATCAGCGTGCCGGCGTATTTCAGCGATGCCCAGCGCAAGGCCACGCGTATTGCTGGCGAGCTGGCGGGGCTGAAGGTCGAAAAACTGATCAACGAACCCACCGCCGCGGCGTTGGCCTACGGCCTGCAACAGCGGGACGAGGCCACTTTCCTGGTGTTCGACCTGGGTGGGGGCACCTTCGACGTGTCCATCCTGGAGCTGTTCGAAGGGGTCATGGAAGTGCGTGCCAGTGCCGGCGACAACTTCCTCGGTGGCGAAGATTTCGATGACCGGCTCGTCGAGCATTTCATCGCCAGCATCGGTGCCGCCGACCTCCCTGACACTTCCCAACCAGGCATGGCGCAGCGATTGCGGCGCGAGGCGCAGCGTGTTCGCCATGCGTTGGGACAGGCACCGGCTGCGCGTTTTGTGCTGCGCGAGCAGGCACGTGAGTGGAGCCTGGAACTGACACAGAGCGATCTGGCGAACATCACCCAGCCGCTGCTGGATCGCCTGCGTGCGCCGATCGAACGCGCGCTGCGTGATGCCCGGATCAAAGTCGCGGACCTGGACGAAATATTGTTGGTCGGCGGCACCACGCGCATGCCGCTGGTGCGCAAGTTGGTCGCGACGCTGTTCGGGCGGATCCCGGCGATGCAGCTCAATCCGGACGAGGTCGTGGCGCAGGGCGCGGCCATCCAGGCGGCTCTGAAGGCACGCCATGCTTCCCTGGAAGAAGTGGTGCTGACCGACGTTTGCCCCTATACCCTGGGCATCGAAACCTCGGTCCAGATGGGCAACCAATACCAAAGCGGTCATTACTTGCCCATCATCGAGCGCAACACGGTGGTGCCGGTGAGTCGCTCCCGTGACGTGTCGACCCTCAGCGACAACCAAAAGGTGGTCAGGCTGCGTATCTACCAGGGCGAAAGCCGCTTGGTGGCCAACAACATTTTTCTCGGTGAGCTGGAGATTCCGGTGCCACCGCGCAAGGCCGGGGAGATCACCCTGGACGTGCGCTTCACTTACGACAACAACGGCCTGCTCGAAGCCCAGGTGCATCTGCCCATCAACGGCGAAACCCGCCGGTTGGTCATCGAAAACAACCCTGGCGTACTGGCCCCGGAAGAAATCGCCCGACGGCTGGCCGCCCTTGAAGCATTGAAAGTGCATCCACGGGACCAGCAGGTCAATACGCTGCTGCTGGCTCGGCTGGACCGCCTGTATCAGGAAAGCCTTGGCGACGGGCGAGACCATATTGCCGCGCTGGCGAACCACTTCCAGCAGATCCTCGACACCCAGGACGAACACCGGATCCGCGAAGCCCGTGGCGACATCAGCCTGCGCCTTGCCCATTTCGAGATGGAGAGGTAAGTCACCATGAGCCATTGGCAAATGCTGGGCCTTGCCCCCGACGCGGACGAGCGCAGTATCAAGCGCGCCTATGCACGGCTGCTCAAAGTCCATCGTCCTGACGAAAACCCTGATGAGTTCCAGCGCCTGCGCCAAGCGTACGAGGCGACGCTGGCCGAGGCACAGTGGCGTGCGCAGGCCGACGATGAAGGCAGCTATGCCTCGCTGGATGTCAGCGAGCCAACCCCGGACTCATCTCCTGTTGCGCAGGCGCCTGCGCTCGCCATTTCTTTGAACGAGATTGACGTCCCAGCTCCCATCAGCCCGCCGGAACCGTCCCTTGAGCAGATGCGGCAGTGGTTGGCCGAGGGCCGGGACCGCCAGGTAATGGACGCGCTGCGCGTTTGGCTGGCCAGTGACTGGCTGTTGCCGTTCGAGCGTCGCCAGCAATTCGAGCAGAGCGTCCTGGACTGGCTCGAATCCGCAGAAGGGTGGTCGCCTGCCTTTTTCGATGGGGTGTGCAAGGTCTTGGGGTGGGATGAAGCCCAAGCCACGCTGCCCTGTGAATATTGGCGCTGGGACCGCCTGATCAGAAGGTGCGAGGCGCAAGCCTTTGCCGAGACGGTGCGGGCGGACCTTGCCAGGTTCGACGCCGACAGAATCCACGGGCAGCCGGCCGCTCTGCTGCTTAAAACCATGGCGGACGGTGACCGCCGTGAATTGGCCGATGGCTTTGAAAGCGGTGACTGGCAACGTTTTGCCCAGCTCGCTCAAACGATCGAATATCAATATCCAGAGGTGCCCGAGCAGCTTGGGTTGCAGCCAGTCGACAACTGGCGGGACTGGCTACCTCCGACAAGCTATCGAGGCATCTACCTGTTCCTGTGGCTGGCGCTGTCCGTGGTGCTGATCACGTCGATGTTCGCCGGTCTGATAAATAGGGATGGGCTGAGTTCGGCGGTTATCGTGCCGGTGCTGATGATTGCAGTGAACTGGGTCGGCATGAAGGCCTACGGAATCTGGGCGCTGGTGGCCGTGGCAGCGGCCCGGTTGGACGTGCTGCTCAGCCAGCGGTTGATCCCCCACCGTTGGTACCGGCAGGGTGCCGGGTTGCTGTTGCTGCGCCACATACTTCCCAGCGCAGC
>NZ_JAOSHO010000308.1 GCF_025917275.1 Pseudomonas agronomica
GCAAGCTCCCTCGCCACAAGTGCGCTGGGGCACTTTTGTGTTGCGAAATATGCATTGAACGAAATTTTCACAAAACCTTGCGGACAATCCTCCGCGCTTTTATTGCCCGGTTATTTAATGGCAATGCCATGACCGTTCGTGCAAGATTTGCGCTTTCGCGCAAGCCCCGGCCTTGACTGGCTCAACAGAGGGCGCGCCGTTGTTCCTACTTTTGACCCCCACTTCAATAGGTCCTAAAACGACATGGCAATCCCGGACGCCCTGAGTCAGCAGCGCACCACGCATCGCCTGCTGCAACCGACCGTCAAATCGCACCTGGCCTACACGCTGCTCTGTGCCCTGGTGATGATGATCATGTTCAGCCTGCTGCGCGTGGCGCTGCTGGTCTACAACCGCGAGATGATCCTCGATACGCCGGCCTCGACCTTCGTGGAAGCATTTGTCAACGGGCTGCGTTTCGACCTGCGGCTGGTCGTCTATCTCTGCGTCCCGTTGCTGCTGGCGTTGTTCAGTGCGCGGGCCATGGCGGCACGCGGGTTCTTTCGTTTCTGGTTGACCGTCACCTCCAGCATCGCGCTATTCCTGGGCTTGATGGAGATGGATTTCTACCGTGAGTTTCACCAGCGCCTCAACGGCCTGGTCTTCCAATACGTCAAGGAAGACCCGAAAACCGTCATGAGCATGCTCTGGTACGGTTTCCCAGTGGTGCGCTACCTGCTGGCCTGGGCCGGCGGCACGATCATCCTGAGCCTGGCGTTCAAGGGCGCCGACCGCGCCACTCGCCCACGTGGGCCGTTCAGCGGTGGCAGCATCGGTACGCGCCAGATCGCTCCGTGGTACGCGCGGATTGCAGTGTTCATGGTCTGCCTGCTGGTGGCCGTGGTCGCGGCGCGTGGCACTTTGCGCCAAGGTCCACCCTTGCGCTGGGGCGATGTCTACACCACCGATTCGAACTTCGCCAATCAGCTGGGCCTCAATGGCACGCTCTCCCTGGTCGCGGCGGCCAAGAGCCGGATGTCCGAAGACCGGGACAACATCTGGAAAGCCACCCTTGAGCAACCGCTGGCGCAGCAGACCGTGCGCAACATGCTGGTACTGCCTGACGACAAACTCGTCGACACCGAGACCGCCGCTGTACGCCGCGACTACACGCCGCCGGCCGACAAGACGCTGCCGATCAAGAACGTGGTCGTGATCCTGATGGAAAGCATGGCCGGTCACTCGGTGGGCGCCTTGGGCGCGCCGGGCAACATCACGCCTTACCTGGATAAATTGTCCAAGGAAGGCCTGCTGTTCGACCGTTTCTTCTCCAACGGCACCCACACTCACCAGGGCATGTTCGCCACCATGGCATGCTTCCCGAACCTGCCGGGTTTCGAATACTTGATGCAGACGCCGGAAGGCAGCCACAAGCTGTCGGGCCTGCCACAACTGCTCAGCGCCCGCAGCTACGACGACGTCTACGTTTATAACGGCGACTTCGCCTGGGACAACCAGTCAGGCTTCTTCAGCAGCCAAGGCATGACCACCTTCATCGGCCGTAACGACTTCGTCAACCCGGTGTTCTCCGATCCGACCTGGGGCGTCTCCGACCAGGACATGTTCGACCGTGGCCTGATCGAGCTCAAGGCCCGGGAAAACGGCAAGCCGTTCTATGCCTTGCTGCAAACCCTGTCCAACCACACACCTTACGCATTGCCGACGCCGTTGCCGGTAGAGCGGGTCACTGACCGTGGCAGCCTGAACGAGCACCTGACCGCCATGCGTTATGCCGACTGGGCGCTGGGCCAGTTCTTCGAGAAAGCGCGCAAGGAGCCTTACTTCAAGGAAACGCTGTTCGTGGTGGTCGGCGACCATGGCTTTGGCAACGAGCGCCAGATCACTGAGATGGACCTGGGCCGTTTCAACGTGCCGATGCTGTTGATCGGGCCAGGCGTCCAGGAGAAGTTCGGCCAGCGCAATCACACCGTGGGCACCCAGGTGGATATCGTTCCGACGATCATGGGCCGGCTCGGCGGGGAAGTGCGCAACCAGTGCTGGGGCCGTGACTTGCTGAACCTGCCGCAAGGCGATACCGGTTTCGGTGTGATCAAGCCGTCGGGCAGCGAACAGACCACTGCGATCATCCGCGACGACAAGATCCTCGTGTTGCCAAAAGACAAGGAAATGGCACCGAAGATGTATCGCTATGAATTGGGCGCCAATCCGCGGGCGGACATCATCCCGGACGCACCGGAGACTGGCGAGATGAAAACCCAACTCGAATCGTTCCTGCAAACCGCCACGAAGAGCCTGTTGGATAACACCGCCGGCGTTGTTGACGGCAAGCCGGACTGATCTTCCGGTGAATAAAAAAAGAGGCCTTGAAGGCCTCTTTTTTTTGCGCTTGGATTTATATCTTGCCAAGTAACAACAAGATCAACAGCACCACCAAGACTACGCCGATGATACCGGACGGGCCGTAACCCCAACTTCTGGAGTGCGGGAAGACCGGCAGGCCACCGATCAGCAGGAGGATCAGGATGATGATAAGAATAGTGCCCATTGTTGATTTCCTTATTGGTCAGTTCATCAGTGATTAAAACTTTCAACTGCCAGCGCGCATGCGTTAAATCCGGGCGGCTTATAAAGTCCGACCGTAACGTCCTGTAAAAAATTCAAAGTTTTTTGCCGTTCGATATAGCGCATTGCCGTGGCATCGCCACGGACGTAAAGCATGACTTCAAGACCTTCCATGGTTTGCCCTCGCCATTCAGCAGTCTGATGGAGCGTGGGTCGGGCCAGGGCCTTCGCTACACTCGGCCCATCTCTCCCGGAACAACAAGGCTGTTTCCCTATGCAAAATCGCATGATGATCACCGGTGCCGGCTCTGGCCTGGGCCGCGAAATCGCGCTGCGCTGGGCCCGCGAGGGCTGGCGCCTGGCCTTGTCGGATGTCAGTGAGCCAGGCCTGCAGGAAACTCTCAGGCTGGTACGCGAAGCGGGCGGCGATGGGTTCGTCCAACGCTGCGATGTCCGTGACTACAGCCAACTCACGGCGTTTGCCCAGGCCTGCGAGGAAAAACTCGGCGGCATCGACGTCATCGTCAACAACGCGGGCGTGGCGTCGGGCGGGTTCTTCAGCGAACTGTCCCTGGAGGATTGGGACTGGCAGATCGCAATCAACCTGATGGGCGTGGTCAAGGGCTGCAAGGCGTTCTTGCCGCTGCTGGAAAAAAGTCGCGGCAAAATCATCAACATCGCCTCCATGGCCGCCCTGATGCAAGGCCCCGCCATGAGCAACTACAACGTGGCCAAGGCCGGCGTGGTGGCCTTGTCGGAAAGCCTGTTGGTTGAACTGGCGCAGCAGGAAGTCGACGTACACGTGGTCTGTCCCTCGTTCTTCCAGACCAGCCTGCTGGACTCATTCCGCGGCCCGACCCCAGCCATGAAAGCCCAGGTCGGCAAGCTATTGGAAAGCTCGCCGATCAGCGCCGCTGACATTGCCGATTACATCTACCAGCAGGTCGCCGAAGGCCAGTTCATGATCCTGCCCCATGAACAGGGGCGCGCGGCCTGGGCCATGAAGCAGAAAAACCCGCAGGCGCTCTACGATGAAATGACCGCCATGGCTGACAAAATGCGCGCCAAGGCCCGCCAGACCCTGAGTTGACCTGCGTTCCCGGCATCCATCAGGATGGCGCCCTCGTGCCTTCCTGATGGACCGCCCCATGTTCAATTACCTTTGGTTCTTTCTCGCCGCACTCTTCGAGATCGCCGGTTGCTACGCCTTCTGGATGTGGTTGCGCCAGGGCAAGAGCGCCTGGTGGATCGCGCCCGCACTGCTCAGTCTCACACTGTTCGCCGTGTTGCTGACCCGTATCGAAGCCACTTACGCCGGTCGTGCCTATGCCGCCTATGGCGGGATCTACATCGTCGCGTCAATCGGCTGGTTGGCGGTGGTGGAGCGTGTGCGACCGTTGGGTTCCGACTGGATCGGCGTGGCCCTCTGTGTGTTGGGGGCGGGAGTGATTTTGTTCGGCCCACGAATAACTGGGCCATAAAACAGGTCGGAATCAGGTTTTTGCAGGACATTTCCTTCAGGCGTTGGGGTCCCTGTTTGTAGGGGATTACTGATTTATTGCCGGTATCTTGTGCATGGAAAATTGACCGGGCATGGTCGAAGTCCAGACCTTCTTAAGGAAAGAGCCATGCTCGTATTAAGCCGCACTATTGGTGAGTTGATTTCCATCGGTGATGACATTTCCGTTCGCGTGTTATCGGTCAGTGGGAGCACCGTGCGTTTCGGCGTCGAAGCGCCACGGCACATCGATGTCCACCGGTCCGAAATCTACGAGAAGATTCAGAAAAAAAAGGCCCAGGCCGCACGCAGGGGGTGTTCAGTCGAATAGATGCTTGGGCACATCGTGCTTGAGCATCAACTGGCACTGTTCGCTCTCGGGATCGAAGACAATCAAGGCCTGGCCTTTGGCCAGGGCTTGCCTGACTCGCAGGACGCGGGTTTCCAAGGGGGTGTCATCACCGTTGTCGGTTCCGTCGCGGGTAACGAAATCCTCGATCAGACGGGTGAGGGTATCTACTTCGAGTTGGTCGTGTGGGATCAGCATGGCAGGGCTCCGCTAGACAATTGGGCGGATGCTACGGCGGATGGGCTGTGGCGGCTAGCCTGGGCTTTATGATGTCTGTTCTGGCCTCATCGCGAGCAAGCTCGCTCCCACAGGGTTCTGAGTCGCACTGAAGATCCCCTGTGGGAGCGAGCCTGCTCGCGAAAGCGGTAGATCAGCTTGCCTCGATGCTGGATGTGCCGCCGTCTTCGCGAGCGGGCTCGCTCCCACAGTAATCCGGGTTGATTGCAGGATAGGTGTCCACCTCTGATTCCAGTGGGAGCGAGCTTGCCCGCGATGCCGATATGCCGGGCGGTGAATGTGGGGTCAGCTATCCGAACGCTGCCCAATCAAGCTGTCCACCGACGGCACTCGGGTATCGCTTTCCATCTGTGCATCGTGTTCGATCTGGTGGCTGAAACGGTCCAGGGAACCTTGGGCCGGTTGTGCGTCGCTGGCGAACACCGGTGGGCTGAGGATGTAGGCGCCGAGCAGGCGACTCAGCGCGGCCAGGCTGTCGATGTGGGTGCGTTCGTAGCCGTGGGTCGCGTCGCAACCGAAGGCGAGCAGGGCGGTACGGATATCGTGGCCGGCGGTGATCGCCGAATGGGCGTCGCTGAAGTAGTAGCGAAACAGGTCGCGGCGCACCGGCAGTTCGTTTTCCTTGGCGAGTTTCAACAAGTGCCGTGACAGGTGATAGTCATACGGACCACCGGAATCCTGCATCGCCACGCTCACTGCGTGTTCATTGGAGTGTTGGCCGGGGGCGACCGGGGCGATGTCGATTCCGACGAATTCGCTGACGTCCCAGGGCAGTGCGGCCGCCGCGCCGCTGCCGGTTTCCTCGGTGATGGTGAACAGCGGATGGCAATCGATCAGCAGTTCTTCGCCGCTGTCGACAATGGCTTTGAGCGCCGCCAGCAGGGCGGCGACCCCGGCCTTGTCGTCCAGGTGGCGCGCGCTGATGTGGCCGCTTTCGGTGAACTCCGGCAAGGGATCGAAGGCCACGTAGTCGCCGACACCCACGCCCAATGTTTCGCAATCGGCGCGGGTGGCGCAGTAGGCGTCCAGGCGCAGTTCGATGTGGTCCCAACTGATGGGCATTTCGTCCACGGCGGTGTTGAAGGCATGACCGGATGCCATCAACGGCAGCACGCTGCCGCGAATCACGCCGGTGTCGGTAAACAGGCTGACCCGGCTGCCCTCGGCAAACCGGCTCGACCAGCAACCCACCGGGGCGAGCGTCAGGCGGCCGTTGTCCTTGATGGCCCGTACCGAGGCACCGATGGTGTCCAGATGCGCCGACACCGCCCGGTCGGGGCTGCTTTTGCGGCCCTTGAGGGTGGCGCGGATCGTGCCGCGCCGGGTCATCTCGAAAGGGATGCCCAGCTCTTCGAGCCGCTCGGCGACATAGCGCACGATGGTGTCGGTGAAGCCGGTCGGGCTGGGAATGGCGAGCATTTCCAACAGGACTTTTCGCAGGTATTCGAGGTCCGGTTCGGGAATATTACTGATCATGGAAACTCCTCGCGGAATATTGGAATGACGGATCCCGTGGCAAGGAAGCAAGCTCGCGCTGGGCCTGTAGGAGCTGCCGA
>NZ_JAOSHO010000309.1 GCF_025917275.1 Pseudomonas agronomica
TTTTCTGGGAAATAGCCTCGACCTGCTCCTTGGTCATCGCCGACATGACGCCTTCCCAGGCAGACGACGACGTGTCATACGTCCGGGTGCCAATCAGGCGGCCTGATTTCAAGTCCGAGTAATCTGCACTGGAATTGACCCACGCATTCCCCACCATGACCCCTGCGCCGTAGCGTGCGCCAGGCGTCAAATAACGGAAATTGCTCACGTTGATCTTGATGCCAACCCCCTCTTTACCCCCAGGACTTGAAGACTGGCCCTCCGCAAGGCTGTAGCCGGCGCGCGTCGCTTCGACTTGCAGGGCATCGCGCCATTCCTGTTTCAAGCGAGGCCAGTCCTCGTTCTGTTGAACGTTGCTGTTTCCCTGGAAGTTCACCACCAGGTTTTGCTTGGCTGACTCCTGGATAACAAGCGTTTCAGTTCCGCCGCTTTTCACGGAAGCAGCGCATCCGCTCAACATCAAGAGTGCAACGGCACAGGACAGCGCAATCGAAAGCTTGGAGTTGTTCATTGATTTCCCTATCCAAAAGTCGGTGAGATGGAGTTTAAGTATGTCCGCCGGGGCAGACGGGTTATGAGCCGCCCATTAACGGGCGCTTGCCGGGGTTACTTCAGCACGAAGAGCGATCCATGCCAAGGTTGAGATCCACACGACGCATACGCCGTAATTAAGCCTTTGGTACAGGCCAAATCCATACCCTTCGGTGAATGCCTTGGACATCATCGCTACCGTCACGACAGCCAGGATCAAGCAAAGCATCGAGAACCTTCCGAATCCAGGTGACGACAATAGTTCTTTGCCGAGGAAACTCCACAAGCCAATGGCCAGCGCCATTGAGACGAACATGATCAAACCGGCCAGGTTATGAAGCTGCTGGGAAGTTGAAGGCTGCGCTGGTGCACATCCCTGATCACAAGAAAAATAGCCAGCGGCGAAGCTCGCCAGGCCGTGGAACAATACTAAAACGGCACTGAACAGGGCGAGGCGCGATCCTGCGAAGTTTCGCGCCAAACCTATCCCGAACAGTACGAACAGCACGCCCAGCGGAAAGTTGTTCACCCAGGCGGAATAACCGTGCGTGGGTGCCCCTACCGCGCCCAACACGCTCATTGCCTGGTCGAGATGGCTATAACCCGGGTAGCCCAGCGATGTCAGCGCCACACCAGCAAACAACCAAAGAGGAATCAACAGCCCCAGTCCCAGCAAAATTCGGTCAATGGTTTTCAAACGTACGACGCTCCTTTTTTATGGCAATGAACCGCTCCGTCTCCTACGAAGCGTCTTCATGCTAGCGGGCGTCCGTCACGAGAGATATCTAATTTTGCAAGCCAGCGGGTAGATGCGTCATCCTGTGGCCCCCTCGAACCATGGACGGTCCTCATGAGCAAACGCGTGCCAAGCACTTTCCCATCGATTGCAAAAACGCTGTTTATCGCAGCGCTAGGAAACTTGTCGCTCATCCAACCTGCATCTTCCTTTGCGGATAACGCCAACGGCAAAGACCTCTATCTGCAGAGATGTGCCATGTGCCATGGAACAGACCTCAAGGCAACGGGCCCACTGGCTGGAAAAAGCAACCCTCCCACACCTGACCTCACGACGTCCGCCTTCAAAAAGCGACTGAGTGATTATCCAGGCGTTATCGTGTCCTCGATAATACTTCGCCCGAATGGCGACTTGATTCCAAAGACGTTGCGAGAGAACGGCGTCAGGCTACCGCCACATGCCTGGAGCGTTATGGATCTGCGGGATTTGAATCAGTATATGAGTGGGGTGATTGCGAGAAATCGGTGATTGAAACAAGCGGCAGGCTTGAGCGCCGGCTGGGGGAGAGATTGCTATTTTGGGTCCGCTTGTATCCGGCCCGCATCACAAACCGTAGCCGGCCCCTGCCCCGTCCTGTTCGGCGAGCGAGAATTGGCAAAGGAGATTTGAACATGAGTCAAAACCTGACGACATTTGATATGGCTGCGCTGCTCGATAGCGATGAAGCAGCCATTGAATATCTTTCTCAAGTGTTGGCTGATGGTGACAGCGAGGAGTTTGTCCGAGCGATCGGTCATGTAGCCAAGGCCCGAGATATGGCGCATATCGTTGAAGACTGATGCTTGGGGCGAGAGTGCGAGAGAGCTTTTGGAAGGCCCAAGGAGTCGAAAGAGCCCGGCAATCAGGCCGGCATCACGTACATTTTGCAGCCATACATTTGTCAGAGAAACGGGCGACTGACAAGTCGCCCGTTTCATTTATTCCGCCACCTGCGCTCGCAATCGTCGCCCGATCACATCCATGACGTCACAACCATCGCGCAATGACGTGGTCAGCAATTTACAAAAATCAGTCAGCACTACCGTGTCTGAGCTGATGTCAGAGCGAAACGCGATATTTTCCAAGACTTGGGTCACCGTGCGGATGCGGTAATCGGCGGTTTCGAAAAGGACGTCTAGAGGCGCTTCGGTGTCGATGAGCAGGGTTGCGGGGATGCAGTCGATGCCGGTGATGGGCATGTATCGGGTCATGGGGAGTACCTTCAATTGATAATGGGCAGGAGCTTCTGCGCTTCATTCAATCGAGTCGCCAAACCCGAGTCGCTATCTGGGCGACAGAGAGACAATAGTTCGCGCATACATATCGTGCAATGTGCTGGCTTCCGAAATTTGTGTAGGAATCTGCGTCGCTGCCGCTCGCGGCACACGGCTGTGCCTTCATCCGTCTCGTAATCGTGGTCTGTCCCCGATTCCTCTTAGCCGACCAGCTTGAGAAACTCAGTGAAACTGCTTGCCACGGTCGCTATGCTTCCATCCAGGTCCACGCCATCAAACGTTACTATGGGCCAAGGCTCCGATCCACGCAGATCGAAAGCGAACAATTGTCCTCCACCATCGCTTCCAAAAACAAATAGGCCAGGTGCAATTTTATGGAAAATAGCTATCTGCTCGACGTCTGAAGCGGTGTCCGCCGAATCAAGGCAAAAATTGAAGGGGTGGGCCGAACACGAGCATTCTCCTCCGTCGCTGAACGCTAGAAGCTGGTAATAATCGATAGGCAAGTGTCGAGGCGCCGCCACACGAAGAGCTTCGAGCGCTTCAGTAGAGGCTCCCTTATTACCAATCCAATCAGGGTGAATTTTCAACGAAGCGTCTCCTTGCCGCTGCCCAGGTCAGCCGTTACCAGCAGCTTGTAACCTAGGCGGGTCACTTCGCGCCAGCGGAACGAGTGAGAGGTTTAAGGGATGACCGGAGTATCTATCCGCTCACCTGATTCCATATCCTCGATCTTAAAGTCCCACCAGTCTTCACTTGGCATCGACTTGAGACCGTATTCCCGCCCGGCTTTTAGGTCAACGTCCCGAAAAATTGGCCTCGTCGCTCGTGTTCCCGTCCACTTTTTCACTTCCAGGCGGTGCTTTCCTGGAGACAAGCGATATTCGGTACGCTGCGTGTACAACGTATACAGGGTGTCAGCTCCATCTACGCTGGCAATAGTGAGCGTCTTCTCTATCGCCCGAATACCTGCGGTTTGGGAGTTTGGCAAGCCATCCGCTGCTTTCTCAGTGTAGGACTTACACCCAGCCGCCATAACGATAATCATAGCGAAACCGAGGATGCTGAAGCCGCGTTTGAACTGCATAAACCGTCTCGTATTCCATCAGTGGGTCGGCTATTCAACCCCACCTATTATAAAAATGCCAACATAGGGAAATCCGGGGAAATCCGGGACAGACCACGATTTGAGTCGGTAATCGGACCGTATCACAATCGTGGTCTGCCCCCGTTTCCCTCCTATTGGAAATGGAAAAACCGCTCAATGGCGGGTTCAGGAGTGCCCAACGGGCGAATTATTTGGAAGGCTTGCTACTCAGGAATTCGACTGTTCTCGTATTCCTCAAGCGGTAATCCCGCCTCGGAACCAATCACAACACCGGCCAACCCACAATAAGGGCAGCAGGCGTGTTTCTCGTCGTGCCATTTCGTGATTTGAGCTGGTTTAGACCATTGGCCGCAGGCACTGCAGATACATTTTTCGCTCGCGTTGATTTCCTCACGATTGTTCCAACCATGATCTTCGGCTGATTGATCCAGCCATTGTAAGCGCGCCTTTGTTGCATCATCCATTGGATAGACCTGGTCACTTCTACTCATAACGCATTCTAGCTTGGTGCCGCTCAGTTGGCGTCGGCGCGGTACTGAAACGAGGCCAATACCGTGAATGCATAACTGTGGTCTGTTCCGTTTTCGTTCACTTTTCCGCGCTCAGCACTTGAAAAGTACCTCGCACCGGGCACACCACCCTTCAGCTGCGCTCCGGTTCATTGGAAAACGGAGGGGAGGATGACTCGTATCGGCAACCGTCAAAACCAGAGAGAATCTTATGAATCTGCGCCGAATTTCGTCGGCTGGAACGCTCGTGCCTGCCCCTTCGACTATTTGAAGAACGCCGCCCGATACCTTGCTGTCAATCTGTTGCCACTCACACTGCCAGCCTGTTACCCACGTGAAGTCTTGAATTTGATAATCGCCGGTGGCGCTTTGGCATTGAGCGAGTTTCTTGCTGGAGAGGTCAAAGACAAAAAACAGGGGGCTTGGATAACCGAGCATCTGAGTATCATCAAGGCTCAGACCTTCTTTTAGGTTGATGGATGCTACAAGTGCTTTTGCTCGCCGCTTGCGCCGTATCAAATGCCATATGGAGAGGCAAAATATAGAAATAGAAGCCAGGAAGAGCTGACGTCCTTCGACGGTAAGCTTACCGGACGAAAACTCTATCATGCCCCACACGAATCCTATCGTCGCAAGCCCCGATACCCAAGCGGCGGGGATCACTACACTGTTAGCGAGGCGAGCTCCGAGCGTCCTCAAACAGGTTTTCATCATAATTCAGTTTTCGTCTCGGAATTGTTTAGCCAGTATCCCAAGCCTAGTCATCACCGCATCGACCTTCGCCTTGTCGTGCGCATACGGCGCGAAGAATGCCAGGATCATGTATCGGTCTTCATAAAGCTCGCCCTGCACGTAGACCAAAGCGGCATCCAACTGCGGCCGCTTTATTTCGCACTTTCTGTAGGCTTGCCGATCGGAGGCCCTGAACGTTTGGGGTGGTAGAGCGATATGAATATGGCGAAGTTGGCCGGATCGAGCCGCTGCCGGCTTGTGATATGGCTGATCACACCCCATGTAACTGGGAAGTGTCTGACCTTTGCTATCCATGCAGACGGTAAAATCTTTAATTATCTGGTCTAGTGCAAAAGGATGAGCTGCGAGTGCCAACTCGATATCACCCCGCAATTCAGGATGGATTTCGACTCGAATCGCCACTATCCGACTTGATCGATCAGACGCTGTGTGTTGCGGGTCGTCAAGGTTTTCAGCCCTTCCAAGTCGATATCGCTCTCGATGACATTCGGGACGATCGTGCGTTGACGTATCAGGGAATCATTCATCGCCGCGACCGAGCGCGCCTTCGCTACAGCTCGAAGCAGTGTATTGAACTCTTTTTCGTGCCCGACCGGAGTACCGGCTTCACGGAGCCTCTTCTCTACAAACCTCAGGTTGTCTGCGATTAAGCCAAAAGGGTGGTCTTCCAGATGGCGCTCCGGAACCTCTGCCTCGCACAAAATCCTGGTGTATTTACTCATGTCGGTTTCGAGCTTGCCCAGTTCGCCAACAACACTTTTCACAATATCCTGCACGTTCGCCTGGGTCCGCTTCGCTGCTTCAGCTGACCGCTTGGCTGGCGCTACTTCCGCAAATGCCATTTGATCAGTCATGACCAAGCATGCCGCAACCATAGTCATGGCGATGGTCGGCCCCGACCAAGAGCCTTTGCTTTGAGCTGCTACTGTCATAACGTCACCAAATCTATCGAATTGCTCAAATACTATACAGTGAAATCAAGGCTCGATGCATGGCAGCGAGCAGCCGGTAGTAAAGCCAGCGATACGCCTATCCACCGTTTTACCAAACCTCTTTTCTGAAAATGCTCAGAGCGTAACGCGATAAAAAATCTCCGGCGAGGGGCTTGGGGTCAGATTAGTGCCCTTGAAGAGATTTTCAGAAACCTCCTACGTCGGAGCTATGCAAACCCCAGACGCAAAAAAGGGCCAACCTCTCGGTTGACCCTTCTAGACCGCCTAGCAGAGCGGATTTTGTTTGGTAGGCGCGATTGGAACCGAG
>NZ_JAOSHO010000031.1 GCF_025917275.1 Pseudomonas agronomica
CAAGCTCCCTCGCCACAAAAGCTTTGCTCCCATGTGGCCGACGTTGATCGCCAACAAATGCCCTGCGCAGCGAGTCTGTATACTGCCCCCTCGTCTTGAACACTGAGGTCGTCCATGCCATCCGTTATTTCCACCGACATTCTGATTGTCGGCGCAGGCGTCGCCGGCCTCTGGCTGAATGCGCGCCTGCGTCGCCAGGGGTTTTCAACCGTGCTGGTGGAAAGCGCCAGCCTCGGCGGCGGGCAGAGTGTCAAATCCCAGGGCATCATCCATGGCGGCGCCAAGTACGCCTTGCATGGCGCCCTGACTGGCGCCTCGGAAGCCATCGCCGACATGCCGCGCCGCTGGCGCGAGGCCCTCAAGGGCGACGGCGAGCTGGACCTGTCGGGCGTGCGCATGCTGTCCGACGCCCATTACCTCTGGTCCCCCGGCACCTTGGCCGGCAACCTCACCAGTTTCTTCGCCAGCAAGGCTGTGCGCGGACGCGTTGACCAGGTCAAGGGCGAACAACTGCCTCCCGCCCTGCAGGACAAGCGCTTCAAGGGCAAGGTCTATCGCCTGGCCGAACTGGTCGTGGATGTCCCCAGCCTGATCGCCCGCCTGGCGGAACTGGCCGGTGACAGCCTGCTGGCCGGCCAGCATATCGAGCCGCTGCATGAAGAAGGCGCGTTGGTCGGGCTGAAGGTCGACGGTCGCGAGATCCGCGCCCAGCGCATCGTCCTCAGTGCCGGCGGTGGCACCGCTGACCTCCTCAAGGTCCTGGGCCTGGACCAGCCGGCCATGCAGACCCGACCGCTGCACATGGTCCTGGCCAAGGGGCCGGGCATCAAGCCGCTGTATGCCCATTGCCTGGGCGGCGGGCCGAAGCCACGCGTCACCGTGACCACCCATCCCGCCGCTGACGGCCAATGGGTGTGGTACCTGGGGGGAGACCTCGCCGAAGGCGACGCCGTCGCCCGTGAACCTGCTGCGCAAATTGCCGTCGCCCAGAAAGAACTCGGCCAACTGCTGCCGTGGATCGACCTCGGCACCGCGCAATGGGCCACGCTGCGAGTCGCCCGCGCCGAACCCCTGCAATCGGGCCTGACCCGCCCCGACAATGCCTTCGTCGCCGAACAGGATCGCCTCTTGGTGGGCTGGCCGACCAAGTTGGCACTGGCTCCGGATTTTTCCGACCGCGTGATCGCAGCGCTGCAACGCGACGGCATCCAGCCAAGCCAGGCAGCCCCGCTGCCGGACCTGCCGAAACCGCCCATGGGCATACCGGCCTGGGAGCAGCTGTTGCCATGAGCCAACCGACCCTGCATGACTTGCATCGCCCGCTGGGCCACAACGGCCCTATGGTGTCGCCCCTGGGACTGGGCACGGTCAAGCTCGGCCGCGACCAGGGCGTCAAATACCCCAACGGTTTTCGCATTCCCGATGACAGCGAAGCGCGCATGTTGCTCAAACTGGCGCGCGACCTGGGCATCAACCTGATCGACACCGCGCCAGCCTATGGCCGCAGCGAGGAACGCCTCGGCCCGCTGCTGCGTCGCCAACGTCGGGACTGGGTGATCGTCAGCAAGGTCGGCGAGGAATTCAGCGACGGCCAATCGCGCCATGACTTCAGCGCCGCCCATACCCGGTTCTCGGTGGAACGCAGCCTCAAGCGCCTGGAAACGGACTACATCGACCTGGTGCTGGTGCATTCGGACGGCAATGACCTGGCGATCCTCAACGACAGCGAGGTCTACCCGACCCTGGCGGCACTCAAGCGCGAGGGCAAGATCGGTGGTTTCGGTTTTTCCGGCAAGACCGTCGACGGAGGCTTGAAAGCCCTGGAGCAAGGCGACTGCGCGATGGTCACCTACAATCTGAACGAACGAAGCGAAAAGGCTGTCATTGACTACGCCAGCGAGCAAGGCAAGGCGATCCTGGTGAAAAAAGCCCTGGCCAGCGGCCACGTCTGCCTGAGCCCCGGAGAGGACCCGGTCCGTGCCAGCTTCGAACTGTTGTTTGAGCATCCAGGAGTTGCCAGTGCTATTGTCGGCACCATTGATCCGCTGCACCTCGCCCATAACGTTGCGACCGTAGCCAACGTCCTACGTCAAAACTGAAGCCGCCCTGCGCGGCATCAAGCAGGAGCTGACATGCCGCGTACGCTCATCAGAAAGAATCCAAGCAACTTCAAGACCCTGCCCCTGTTCGTCGAAGCGACCCCCGAAGGCCTGACCTACCAGAGCATCGGGATGCCGCTGAATTTCGCCCAGACATTGCAGCGTCGCCGCCCTGTGGCGGTGGCCGACACCGAACGTTTTTCCCTGGAACTGGCGAACCTGGGCGTCTCGGTGCGCCTGACGCTGCATTGGCAGAACCGCGAATATTGGGTCCTGGTGCGCCAGCGCCGCCAGGATCGCGGCGACGTGGTGCTCAAGCTGATCTCCGGTTACGTCCCCGCCCATGAACTGAACCTGCCGTTGCTTACCGCCATCAACGAAATAGCCGAAGAGTGCCTGCTGGAAACTCCTGAAGGCTGGCTAGGTGGACGCTTTAACGACACTTGGCTACCCGCGCCCTATGCAAGCGCCCTGCACTATCGCGAAGCGTTGCCGTTTCGCCTGACTCCGCTTTCCGGCTCGGCCCGCCCGGTGCGCAGCGCCAATTTGCAACTGATCGAGCGCCCACGGGCTTATGTGCACCTGCCGACGGCATCGTTGCAATTGATTTATGACTTGCGCCTGGACGTCCCCAAGGAAGCCAAATCCCTGAGCCTGTTTCACGTAGACGAGCGGCTGGAAGGCGATCAATTGGTGGCGCGGCTGGACCGCAAGCGACCCGATCTCTACCTGATGCCGCTTGAAAACGGCAAGCCGATCGGTGAGCTCTTTACGCTCAAACGCGATCAACTGATTGCGGCCAGCACACGAGGGCTGCACCTGGCAGAGAGCTTCGCCAGTCAGGAAGGTTGGGTCGTCCGCGACGAACGCATCCGCTGGAAGGATTGGCTCGTGAAACAAGGTTTGGTAACGCAGAAGCCTCGTCGCGAGGGCCTGACCAACCTGCACAAAAAAGCCATGGGGCTGATGCGAATGGTTCGCGGGACGCTACATAAATAACGTCAAGCGGAGCGTCGTTTATCCCAATACGTTCGCCACTGCGCTAACAGATGGAAATAACGATTCTCTCGTTTACCCATACTACGCTTGGGCGAGAATGATTCTTCGGCGAAAGTACCATCGATTCGTACCCGTGATGCCGTGGTTGCAAGTGTGCAGACTTTCACCTGTGCTTGTTGCAACACGTATTTGAGCAGGCGCTCGGAGTGCAGTTTCCTACCCGTAGCCTCGCAAAAATCGAAAATGCGTTCGATCCGCTTGCCATAGGCCCGGTAGGCATCGCGCCCACAAACAGCAAAGCGGTCATTCAAGCCTCCCCACCATTGCCAATCCGGAATGTAGGCATTCAATCTGCGCGTGTCAGCGTGGGCAAAAACATAGGCGGGCAGCGCTGTATGGTAGAAGTTGTCGGGGCGCACAAAGACGACGAAATCCGGATCAAACGGTTCCATCATGGCCGTCACGGTATTCAAGGAATTAAGCTGATAAATCAAATTCCTGAGCGACGCATGCCCATCTCCCCAGGTATCGCCCAAGGCCTTGACCCGCTCAAAGTCCCAACGCTCCAGGACCCCTTCGGTGGGGTCGAGGCGACCGGTCATATTACTGAACGGCGCATAATTGTCCGCTTTCAGCTCACCCCGCTCTCCCGAACGCGGGCTACTGACTTCATTGATCTTGTAGAGATGATAAAAACACTGCACTTCGTTCCCGGCAGGAATTTGTGCCAGGACATTTTCTTGAATAGAAGGAAAACAGATTCCGGAATTTCTCGGAATACCAAAAAAAGCCACCGCAACTTTCACAAGTTTCTGTCCTTGTCGTAAAAACTGCCCCGGCATCAGCCAATCAGACTGCCAATGCGACTCAAGGGCGACGAAACCATTTTTGCCACCAACGACAACGTTGCAGCGGCACCACGGTCACGTCTGCCTGGAGCAGCCAGTGCCGCTCATAATCCCAAGCGTGCCCGCTCCAGAGCTTTCCCGCCTCGTTGGAAAAACCCAGCGTCATGATCTGGTAGGTATAACCCGCACGACCGCGCAGCCAATCGAACAACACCAACGCATTGAAGCCCGTCGTAGGACCGACATAGCGCTTGCCATTCGGTCTGTCGACCGGGTAGTTCCACAAGGGTGGCAACGGAATGCGCTCCCAATACAAGGCCACGCCCGGCATCGGTGACATCGCCCCGGTGCACCCCACCAAAAGTGTGAAGCAACGTGCCTCGGGCAGGTCGAACAATCGCTGCACTTCGACGCTGTAAGGCAGGCCAAAGAAATACGCATCGGGGGCATTGAAGCCGTGAACGAACACGTTAACGCTATGCGGGCTGAGCAGCGCCGACTTCATGCAGGTATTGAAGCTCACGACCACATCATCACGGCCGATATCGAGTGCCTGGAAATCGGTAGCGGTAATTGCTGGGTTATTTGCCACCAGCACCACCCGAGATGCACTCTTCAAGCAATCTCTCAGCGCCTGGGGAAGCGCGTCCATCAGCGATTGATGACCGCCGGGCAGTTTATCGAGGGCCATTTGACCAATGATGTCAGGTCCACTATCAGCCATGTCGTTAATCCGGCACCTTCATGCCATAGCGCAGCTTGACCCAACCGCGGACCAAGGCCGAAGGCGCTTTCCAAGGTCGCATCTCGCGCTGGATTTCCTCGGCCAGCGCCCGCCCGACGCGCGCAAAGCAATAGCGACTTTCGGCGAAGGCCTGGCCATTGCGGGCGATTCGTGCGGCCAGTTCCGGATCACGCTGCAGCATCTCGAGCTTCTGCAGCGCCTCCTCTTCGGAGCGATAGAAGACCGTGTTTTCCATGTCCTCGAAGCCCAGCAGTCTATCCTCCTCGCCCTGGCTCCAAGCCAACAGTACGCAACCGCAGGCCATGGCCTCGAAGTTCTTGATCATGAACTCCCCCATTCCCAGGTCGGCGCTGACAAAAATCTTGATGCGATTGAGCGTTTCCAGGTATTCGCGACCCGACTGGGTACGGGTTACCAGCATCCCGGTGCGTTGAACCAGGAACTCGAGCAACGATCGGCGTCGAGCATATTCAGTGCTTTTGAGGCTGCCGAGAAAACCAACGGAAATGTCGCGTACGCTGCCGGTGTTGTGCAGCATCTTTTCGTCATAACCTTTGGAAACGAACACAGCATCGATGTTCTCGGCTTGCATCCGGCGTGCCACCAGCGCCCCTGACACCAAGGCGCGGCAGCTGGGCAAGCGGCGGTAAAGACGGGAATAAACGCCGTAGTATTTACTTTCGCGCATATAGTTCTGATAAGCGTCGTGCTCAAGGAAGATCAGTCCCCGAATACACCTCAACACGCTCAGTTGTGGAGCGACGCGCTTGACTCGCGAAAAAATCACCACCCGGTCGAAGTCCTGGTGATTCACCGATGCCAGGAAACGACCAAGATTCATTTGCTGCTGCTTGCTCAAGCGATAGAGGGTGCAGTCATCGCAGTTTTCCTGCACGACCTGATACAGCCGGTCGAGAATCACACGCTGTTCATCCATAACCAGAAGCATGACTTTCATAAATTAATTAGCCACAGACCGAAACAACCAGAGCCGGGGGGGGCAAGCTCGCCCCCCAAAGGTAGAAACTTGCCATGTAGGACCTCCCGGAAGGCGGGAAGATTCAGCGGCTGCGAATCTTCTCAACGATAGCCGTCGTCGAGCTATTTTCCACCAGCCCCAATACTTTCACGGTACCGCCGTAGGCCGTGACGATGTTCGCACCCACGACCTGATCAATCCCGTAGTCACCGCCCTTGACCAGCACATCCGGCTTGACCTGGGACAGCAGGTTTTCCGGCGTGCCTTCACTGAAGCTGATCACCCAATCCACCGCGCCAAGGCCGGCCAGGACCGCCATGCGTCGATCGACGCTATTGATCGGGCGCCCCGGCCCCTTCAGGCGACTCACGGATGCATCATCATTGACCGCAACGATCAGGCGATCGCCCTGGGCCCTGGCCTGTTCGAGATACGTCACATGGCCCGCATGGAGGATATCGAAGCAACCGTTGGTAAACACGATTCTTTCGTTGTGGGCACGGGCATCGTCGACGGCCAGTAGCAGTTGCTCCAGGCCCAACACGCCCCGTTCGGAGCCCTCTTCGCGCTGGATGGCACGACGCAATTCGGGGGCGCTGATGGCCGCCGTACCGAGCTTGCCAACGACAATGCCTGCCGCCAGGTTCGCCAGGGCGACCGCATGGGGCAATTCCTCCCCAGCAGCGATAGCCGCTGCGAGGGTGGAAATCACGGTGTCGCCCGCACCCGTCACGTCGAATACTTCACGGGCTCGGGCCGGCAGGTGCAACGCAGGGTGATCGGGGCGCAACAGGGTCATGCCATGCTCACCCCGAGTGACCAGCAACGCACCGAGATCAAGGTCGTGCATCAATTGCGCGCCTTTGCTCACCAATTCGTGCTCATCAGCACAACCACCGACGATGGTCTCGAACTCGCTGAGGTTCGGCGTGATCAGGCTGGCGCCACGGTAGATGGAAAAGTCCTTGCCCTTGGGATCGGCCAGCACCGGAATGCCTCGGGAACGGGCAGCCTGGATCAGCACCTGATGGTTCTTCAGTGCGCCTTTGCCGTAGTCCGACAACACCAACACCTTGATGCCTTCGAGCAGGTTGTCGACCTCGGCGCCAAGGGACAGCGGGTCAGTGGCGAACGGTTCTTCGAAATCGATGCGCAGCAGTTGCTGGTGACGGCTGATGACGCGCAATTTGACGATGGTAGGCTGATGCGCAATGCGCTGGAAGATCGCCCGCACACCCGCGCCCTTGAGGCTGTTGGCCAGGCTGTCGGCGGCCTCGTCGTCGCCGGTCACGCCCACCAGCGAGGCCGGTGCACCGAGTGCAGCGATGTTCAGGGCAACGTTGGCGGCACCACCAGGACGATCCTCGATGTGCTCGACCCTGACCACCGGTACCGGCGCCTCCGGGGAAATCCGTGATGTACCGCCATGCCAGTAGCGGTCGAGCATGACATCGCCGACCACCAATACAGGGGCTTGATCGAATCGCGGCATGGACAACTTCATGGAGCATCCCACATACAAAATGAACAGGGCGGGGATATTAGCACAGGGTTGCGCAAGGCTCGCCCATGGCCGCGATGGGAAGCATCAGCCACGCCTCACTATTGTTGTTGCAGCAGCTCCAGCAATTGCGCACAAGCCTGGGCCGGCTCCATCTCATGGGTATTGATTACGCATTCAGCTGCCAGCGGCACTTCGTAAGGGCTGTCGAGACCGGTGAAATGCTTGATTCTTCCGGCGAGCGCTTCTCGGTACAGCCCTTTCGGATCGCGCTGGGCACAAACGTCAAAAGGCGTGCTGACATGAACTTCTACGAAGGTCCCCTGCGTAAACAGCCGCCGCGCCGCGTCCCGATCGGCACGAAACGGCGAGATTGCCGCAACGATGACGATCAGGCCCGCATCGAACATCAGACGCGCCACTTCAGCGATGCGCCGGACATTTTCTTTTCGAGCCCCGGCGTCCATTCCCAAGTCGCTGCACAGCCCCTTGCGCAGGTTATCGCCGTCCAGCAAGCAGGTGTGCAGGCCTTGTTGATGGAGCTCGACTTCCAAGTCATTGGCCAAGGTCGACTTGCCGGCCCCCGATAACCCCGTCAGCCAGATACAGCGAGGCTGCTGTATCTTGATGGCCGCCCGGTCCGAAGGGGTTAGCCCCTGCGATTGTTGCCTTGATCCCTTTGGCGTCTCATCCATATCGAGCAATCCATCGTCGTCTTGCAGCAGAGCATAGCCTTGGTCCCGTCTTCAGGCGATGTCTTGTGCAGGCGTATCCAGGCCCATGGCATGGAGACGCGCGTAATAGCCGTTTTGCGCGAGGAGTTCGCTGTGAGTACCGCGCTCCACGATACGGCCCTGGTCCATCACCAGGATCAGGTCGGCTTTTTCGATGGTCGACAGCCGGTGAGCGATGACCAGCGTGGTACGGCCTTTCATGACCTGGTCCAGCGCAGCCTGGATGTGCCGCTCGGATTCAGTGTCCAGCGCCGAAGTCGCTTCGTCGAGGATCAGCAACGGCGCGTTTTTCAATAACGCCCGAGCAATCGCCAAGCGCTGGCGCTGGCCGCCGGACAACAGCACGCCGTTCTCCCCCACTTCGGTGTCCAAACCTTGGGGCAGTTGCGCAATGAAGTCCATGGCGTAGGCGTCCTGGGCCGCCTTTTCGATATCGGCCCGTGGCGCCCCTGCCAAGTCGCCATAGGCAATATTGTTGGCCACCGTGTCATTGAACAGCGTGACGTGCTGGGTCACTTGGGCAACATGTCGACGCAGATTGCGCAGGCGATAGTCTTCGATTTCCACGTCGTCGAGCAGAATCTCGCCGACTTCGTGGTGATAGAACCGGGGGATGAGGCTCGCCAGGGTCGACTTGCCGCTGCCCGAACGCCCCACCAGGGCGATCATCTGTCCGGGGGCTGCTGAAAAACTGATGTCCTTGAGCACTTCCCGGTCGGTACCCGGGTAAGCAAAGCTCAGGTTGCGCACATCAAGACGACCACTGACGCGCTCTTGCTCAACCGTGCCGTTGTCGACTTCGGGCTCGACATCCAGTTGCTCGAAAATGCTTTCGGCACCTGCCACGCCCTTCTGGATGGTGGAGCTGACTTCCGAGAGCTGGCGAATTGGCTTGGGCAGCAAGCCAGCTGCCGTGATGTAGGCCACCAGATCACCGGCCGTCGCGTCGCCGCGAAGGAACAGCACCAGGAACATCAAGGCGGCCATGGCGGTGTAGATCACCAATTGCAACATTGGCGTATAGACAGCGCCAGTGCGGGTCATGCGCAATTGCTTGTCGGTGTTGCCTTGGCTGGCCCGGGCGAAACGCTGCTCTTCGTAATCTTCCCCGCCAAAACTGCGCACGACGCGGTAGCCCTGGATCGTCTCGGAAGCGACATGGGTCACGTCGCCCATGGCCACTTGGATCTTCTTGCTCTGCTTGCGAAACTTCTTGCTGGTGCTGCTGACCATGACCGCAATCAACGGCAGGATTGCCAGCATCACGAGCGTCAGCTGCCAATTCATCCAAACAAGGTAGGCAAAAAGAAATACCACGGTAAGACCTTCGCGAATCACCACCTTGATGGCATCGGTGGCCGCACCGGTAACCATGGTCACGTTGAAGGTAATCCGGGAAATAAGATGCCCGGAGTTATGGGTATCGAAATAACGGTTGGGCAGCACCAGTAACTTGTTGAACAGCTCTACCCGCAGGTCATGCACCAGGCCCAGCGAGACCCTGGCAAGGTAATAGTTACCCAGGAACGACCCAAGCCCCTGCCAGGCAGCGATCAAAATGATCAACAGCGGCACGGCCATCAGCAGTTTCAAATCCTTGAGGTACGGCACGTTCGGAAAAAGCACCGCATCGGGATTGCTCAGGCCGTCGACAAAATACTTGAGAATCCCGGCCAGCATTGGCTGAGTAGACGCAAATATCACGAACCCCACGATACTGAGCAGGAAAATGCCCACATAGGGTTTGACGTATCCCAGCAGCCGAAAATAGATTTTCAAGCTGGAATCCTGTTCCGCTTTAGGCGGTGCGTCACTCATCGTCGAGCTCACTGGTTAGGAAGAGCGCGGGATTTTATCACAGCCACCGGGTTTGACCCGCGCCCAAGCCAAAACACTCGCCAGGCCAATCGGCAACCAACTGATGAACCACTCGGCACGGGGGGTTCCGGTCAGGCTCGCCGCGTCGAACTGCATCGCCAAGAACGAAAATACCCACATGCCCAGCACGCCTCGGCCCAACAAGGTGTCACGGGCACGCCAGGCTTCGCGCAACACGGCGAACCAGGCAACGCACCACAGCAGCAGCCCCGGCAGGCCCAGTTGAATGGCAACGTGACTGAACAAATTATGCGCATGGTCGAAAAAACGATCGTTTACAGGGACTCGATAATCGGCTGCCACTCCAAGGCCACCCCACGGGCGCTCGGCAATCATATGCAGGCTGGATGTGAAGATCTCGGGGCGGTAGGAGGCACCGCGGGCCATTACCAGTGGCTCCAGCAGCCAGAAGGTCAGCATCGCCAGAACCAGCGCAGTGGCAGCAATCACGCGGGTACGTTGGTCCCGACAGTAAAGCGGCATGGCCAGAACACTGAGCAACAAGGCCAGTGCCGCGCCGCGGCTCTGGCTCATCACGACGAATATCCCCAACAGAGCCAATGCCACCGCCCAAACGACCTGCAGCCCGATACGGCGTGGCACCCAATGCAGCATCCAGATCGCCGCCAGGCCGATCACATAACCGCCCAGGATTGGATGGGACAGTTCGCCCAGCCCTTCGAGGCGTGCCACCCAAGGTTTATGTTGAACGCCGTAGAAATGGATAATGGCCATCAACGCGGTCAGCGAAAGTCCTGCGCCGCCCCACTGCATGATACGGATCACACGCTCGGGTCGGCCATCGGCGAAAACCGGAAAGAACAACAGGAATACCAGGATATAGAGCAACCGCTTGGCTTCGCGTCCAGGCTCCGGTGCCTCAGCCCAGAACAGGGTCACCAATGCCCATGCCGTCAAGGCCAGCAACGAGAGATAAATCAAGCGCTGGGCCCGCCACAACTCCACCAGCCGATGCCGCGCGGGCCAGGCAAACAGGATCGCCGGCAACCATACAAAAGCAATCAACCCTTGCTGATAAACCTTGTTAGTGGGCGCCAGAGCTATCGCCAGCAAAAACCATAACAAACCAAAAGCCATCCATACCTGGGCCCAACGTGTTGCTTGCATCCAACGCTCCTAATCGGTGTACCAGCCAAACCGGCATGGTGAAAACAAAAACTTTTGGGCATCATGGCCCGCCACGGCACCGGTTCTTTCACCAAGGTTTCCCTACGATGCAATCCTCACGGCTTTCCCAAGCCGCTTTGAATCAATTGATTGAAGGCGCCAGCATTCTGGAGGCCGACAGCTACGGCCCAAAAGTCTATCTGTTGCAGGATGGAAACATCCTTAAACTTTTTCGCCGCAAGCGGCTTTTTTCTTCGGCTCTCTTGACGCCCTATTCGGCGCGATTCATCAATAATGCGGCCCGCTTGAAAGATCTCGGCGTACCGACGCTCGAAGTGCTTGCGCATTACAAATTGCAACAGCTCGGCATGACCGCCGTACTGTATCGGCCGCTTCCCGGAAAAACCCTGCGCCAATTATCGAATCAGGAAAATTTCAGCTGGCAGCAACGTCTACCGGCCCTGGTCGAATTGATCCGCAGCCTGCACGCCTGTGGTATTTATTTTCGCTCGTTGCACCTGGGCAACATCGTCGTCACCCCGGAAAACACATTGGGACTGATTGATGTAGCCGATATGCGCTTCCTGCGCTCACCGCTGCCACGCTACCTGGCGCGCCGTAACTTGCAGCATTTCGCACGCTATATTGCCCGAGAGAACCTGAACGGGAGCTTCCCGATGCAGGCACTGGAAAACGCTTTATTGGCAGCCTGAGATCAACTGCCGGGCAGTCCGAGTGAAGCTCGACCAAGCCTCCTCGGGTGCCAGTGCCTGGTACTGGCCCGCAGCGACCGTATCGGCCGGAGCCTGCGCCGCTCGTTCGATCGCGTCGCTCCAGCCGCCTTCGTCATTGAGCGGAACGTACCAGCCCGCGTCGCCCAATTGCTCGTGAAAGACGGCAAGTTCGCTGGCCAATACCGGGACGCGAGCCAGGATAGCCTCTTGGAGAATCAGCCCAAGGCCCTCGTCCACAGACGGGATAAGCACCCAGTCAAATGCCTTGTAGAGCGTCGCGACGTCATCCCGATGCCCGGCCAGCAAAACTTTACCTGTCAGATCCGGTTGGGCGATCCGCGCCTGCAACGCTTCACGCCTCGGCCCCTCGCCGACGATAACCAGGCGCCAATCGGGATGGCGAGCGGCCGCCTGGCCAAACGCCTCCAGCAGGCCGGCGAACCCTTTGCTATCCACCAAGCGTCCCACCGCGCCGAATACCCTCGTGTCCGAGGCCGGCAGACCGAGTCGGATACGTGCTGCCTCGCGAGGCAGCAGTGCAGACTGAAACTCAGCCGGATCGAACGCGCTACGCAGCACAGTGACCTGAGTGCCCAGCTCATCCTGGAGCGACATCGCCAACGTCTGGGAGACCGCTGCCAGGCTCAAGTGTGAAGCCGGAAAGCCACGTATCAATTCGCGACTGGCAGGATCGAGTCGTGTCGCACCATGGAAAATCACCACCACGCGGATCTGCGGCAGATCCTTGAGGACCGGCAACAAGATTCGGGCCACACCGATGCCGTCAAGCAACACCACCCGCGCATCGCTGTCGATCAGCGCCTGACGGAAACGCCTGTGCAGCAGAGGCTTGAGCAGGCGCCATATGTGCCGCCCCTTGAGCTGGGCGGAGGTCATATTCCACTCAAGCGCCGCCCCCATATCAATCTGGCAGGCCGCCGCCGATCCCCGCAAGAGCCATGTCTGGACAGGCAACGCCGGCTCCATCCGCGAAAGAATCTGATTGTGAACCTTGTGTACCGAAGCGAACGGTGCGCCGCCCGCCCACATGACATTGATAACGCTCATCGAGCAATAAACCTTTTATTGCGGACCAGAATTCGTGCTTCGCAGCCGTCTAAAGTTGATCACGAGCTGGCATAACGGTTCGATTTATATGCCCAGTTTCTGGCGCAGCCTCTCCAGCAGGCTCAATGGTCCATGCGCACGCAAAGGAGGCTCGAGAGCTTCCACGATCTTCTGCCCGATACGGGCAAAGCTGAATTGCTCAAGCGCGAGCTTCTGCCCATTGCGCGCGATACTGTGCGCCAGTTCGGGGTCCTCTCGCAGCCGGGATAGTTTTTCCTGAAGTTGCGGGATGTCCCGATACAGCACCACGTTCTGCATGTCCTGCAGCCCCAGCGCTTGCGCTTCCTCGGGGCCTTGGTCAAACGCCAGCAGCACACAGCCGCACGCCATCGCTTCGAAATTCTTGATCATGTATTCGCCCATGCCTACATCGGCACTGACAAAAAAGCGAATGCGATTCAGCGTTTCACAATACTCTTCGCCAGACTTGGTGCGGGTAACCACCAGCGGCTCGACCCGCGCCAATTCGTCCAACAGGGCCTTGCGCCCACTATAGGCGACGCTGTTGGTGCTGCCGACGAATGCCAGTTCGATGTCCCGCTCGCGGTGTTGATCCTGCAACAGTGATTGGTCGTAGCCCTTGGGAACGAAAACCGCATCGAAGCCTTCATCCCGCAAGCGTTCGGTCACCATGAAACCGGAGCTGATGACCCGAACCCAAGGCAGCCGACGGTAATGAGCACTGAACTTGCCGGTGTATTTGCACGGGATGTAGTTCTGGTAGGCGTCATGTTCGAGGATGACCAGGTTGGGGATCGTGCGGATGAAACCGGCCTGGCGAATTTCCTGCTTGAAGCGCAGGAAAAATACAATCCGGTCATAACGAGACACGTCCACATGGCGTCGGAAATAGCCCCTCAGGTTGCGTTGTTCCTGGCCGTCGAGCCAACGCAGGTCGCATTCGCAATGAGCGGCCACACCTTCATAGAGCCGATCCAGGATAGCCCGTTGCTCTTTCTGCACCAGAAATAGAACTTTCATCGTCTTCCTTGCGGCACCGAACGATTTGATGGATAACCGGAGGCCTTGTTGCCTCCTGGCCCCTTAAAGCCACCAGAACAGTTCATGGCGACGCACAGCCTTGCGAAAGAATTCATTCTCGCCATAGGGCGATTGCCTGCGCCCGGCCAGCAGGCGTTGGATGCCACGGCGCAGCCGACGCTTGAACGGCGCAGCCGGTTGCAAATCATGCATCATCCCCAACGCCATCGCTTTGTCACGCTGACTCGCCGGCCGCAGCGGCAAGGAGAAAGGATGCATCGGCCGAGCCGGGTCGAAATGAGGGGGCAAAGCGACACCCGCTCCCGCATCGCCCATGGGCCAGCGGTCGTTGTCATGCAAATGGTTGGCATACCCCAGCAACACGGTCGGTTGCCACTCCAGGCCTTCAAGCGCCTGGATGACGGCCTGATGCGCGCAGACGTGATCGGGATGAGGATCAAGCGTCGGATGCGGCAACACAATCATTTCAGGACGCGCCTTGAGCAACAGTTCACGCAAGTCCGCCAGCAGGTTGTTCCAGGTCGGGGCGCCATCGGCATCGCCAGGCAAGGCAAATGGATTCAACTGGCGAAACAGCCGGGTATCGCTCAGGTCCGCCTCGCGAGAACTCTGCGGCCGACCAGGCGCGGCTTGCATGGCGGCCAGTTGCAGGCAGAAGTAGCCCAACTGCACACAGCGCTCTTGCGGCACGCCGGCCCAACGCGGTACGGCAACGCTGTCCCAGGCGCGCAAGCGCCCTTTGAGCCTCGCAGCCTCGACGCCATCCAGGCCCATCTGTCGATAATGCTCGGCTTCGATCTCACCCGCCGTCAGCGTCACGATCCAGGCTTCGTCAGCCTGGCTATACAATCCGTAGGCAGCCAGTTCCGCATCATCGGCGTGGGGCGCGATGACCATTACCCGCTGATGCTGCAGGGTCGGCGGTGTGAAGGACCACAGCGTCGGCTCGCCCAGCAAACGGCAATGGCGACCGCGCAGGCGCAGCTCACCTCGAGACAACATGTCGCCGTGCTCGCTGAGGTTGAGATAGCGCAGGCCGTTAACCCCGCGTTCGAAGGTCTGCCGGTCCGCAGATTCATCGCCCGACAACTCGACGAGCGGGTCGATGAAGCGTCCCAGCCAGGTGCTCTTGATCCGCAACGCGAGGATCAGCGTCGCGCCGTCGTCCAGGATCACCCCCTCGTCCAACTGCAGCCGCCCGGCACTCAGGCGTACCTTGGGTTGCTGCGAGAACGGCGGGAAGCTGTACTGGTAATCGTCGCGGGGCGAATAAAACAAATGATCGGCGAACCACGCTTCGTGGGCGATCCAGCCCAGCACCGCCAATACCAGGGGGAGCCACCAGGCCACCGCCACACCCAGCAATACCAATACGCTAAGGGCGAGCAGCAGCCCCAAGCGCTTATTGCGACGGTGACGCTTGAGTAATTGCTGTTTACGGCTCAGGGGTGGGTTCATACGGTAAACACCGGCACGGGATTGCACCAACGGTCCTTGTATTCACGATCAGCCCGGCCAAACGAAAAACGCAATGGCTTACCGGCGGCCCGAGCCTGTTCC
This sequence comes from Pseudomonas agronomica, assembly GCF_025917275.1. Lineage (GTDB taxonomy): Bacteria > Pseudomonadota > Gammaproteobacteria > Pseudomonadales > Pseudomonadaceae > Aquipseudomonas > Aquipseudomonas agronomica. The sequence continues at coordinate 15,336 of NZ_JAOSHO010000031.1, forward strand.
CAGGCACTTTGCGTGTTCAGGTAACTCAAGACACTGCCAGGGCTGAACTCGCGCGTCTGCGGGTCGACACCACCATTGATGTATTCGACGCTGATCCATTCAGGCGCTTCGACGCGATACACCAGTTGGATGGCAATCGGTGCATCGTTGAGAAAGATCACCGAACCGATCAGCAGTTCACGCAGCAGCTCGATCACTTCCCCCATGCGTTCCGCGCCGGTGGCCGCAAAGCCCCAACGACGCAGGAACAAATCGCAGTAGATGGTCGCCAGTTCGCTGCTGGAAAATTCGCTGACCGGCCGCACCAGTCCGCCCGCCTCTTCCAGCAGGCGTAATTCGCGGCGCTGGTTGTAGCGGAATTTCTTGGACAGTTCTTCCGGCAGGCGGGCCATGGCCAGTTGTTCTTTTTGCAACTTCAGGCCGCTGAAACGGCCTTCGTTGAGGGCCGAGAGGTAACGCCCATGATGACGCAACGGGGCTTGCGCATCGGGTGCCGCCGGCAGGATCAGCTCGGCATTGCCCAAGTCGAACAAACCTTTCTTGCCACTGCGCTTGAGCACGTCTTTGGATAACGCCAGGTCGCGGCCCCAGGTCGGTATCGCGGCCTTGAGCTCGCCGTCCCGTTCGAAAGCAAGATAACGCACAGGGATGCCGGCCAGGGCGGCCAGGCGTTCCACCACCAGGGGATGCGTCGCCACGCTGCCACCAAAACGTTGCCATGCCTGGGCGTAAGTCGTGGCGTCAGTGGTTGTCCAGCCGCGCTCGCGCCAGCCTCGAAATCGGTTGAGCATCAATGCCTCGACGCCAATTCGGTCACTTGGGGCAAACGCCAGAATGCCTCGCGTACGGCACGGTCGGAAAAGCGCTCACGCAAGCGTTCGAGCATCAACTCGGCGCATTGGCGGCGCTGTAGATCGTCCATGGCCGCAAGGTGTTGCAGCCCCTGAGCCATGTGCTCGGCATCACCGAGCGGAAACAGGATGCCCACGCCTTCAACCACCTCCTTCGCACCGCCGCAAGCGGTGGCCAGCAACGGCACGCCGGCCGCCATGGCTTCGAGCAACACCATGCCGAACGGCTCGTGATCGGAGCTCAAGGCAAACGCATCGAAGGCACGGAAGTAACGGCGGGCATCGGGCACCTGGCCGAGGAACAGCACACGTTCGGCGATGCCCAGCTCTCGAGCGAGCTCCTTGAGTTCCTGTTCCAGGCGCCCCTTGCCCAGGATCGCCAGTTGGCTCTGGCTCGGCAGGTACGCCAGCGCGGCAGCGAAACCTCGCAGCAGCGTGGCTTGGTCCTTGTCTGGATGCAGGCGCCCGACGTTACCGACGATCCAGGCGTTCGCTTCGAGCCCCAGGGTTTGCCGCGCCGCCTCTCGGGAAACCTGGATGGCTTGCAAACTTTCGAGATCAATGCGGTTGTAGAGCGTCTGGATCCGGTTGGCCGGCCATTTCGGCAAGCAGCGACGCATGTCGTCGCGCACGGCGTCGGACACCCCGAGCAGGCTCAAGCGCTTGCGAAAAATCTGCGCGAAGAACCGACGGGTAAGTCGTTGGTAGTCGCCAAAGCCATGGTGCACACCGATCACTGGCAGGCGAGTACCCAGCAAGGCGATGTAGATCGGCTTGAACCGGTGGGCAATGCAGAAACTGAAATTGCGCGAGGCGGCGATCTTGCGCAGATCGCCAATGGCGCCCAGCTTCAGGCCGCGAATGGCGCTGGAGCTGTACTCCATGAACAACACCTCGTCCGAGGCACAGGCAGCGGCAACATCGGCATCCGCCGCCCCGGTGATAAACACCGTGGTCACGCGATAGCCAGTACCCGTAAACAGGCTGGCGTACTGACGGGCGCAGTCCAGGAACGGCCCGTCATAACCGTGGCAGAACTGCAGCACATGTCGCTCAGCCGAGCGTGTCATAAGCATCCACGCCGTCTTTGACCACCAGAATGTCTTCCATGATCAGGTACTGCAGGTCGGAACCATAGAACATGTTCAACGCGTCGGTCGGCGAGCAGATCATCGGTTCGCCACGGCGGTTGAGCGAAGTGTTCAGCGACACGCCGTTGCCGGTCAGGACTTCCAGGGCTTTCATCATGTCGTAGTAGCGCGGGTTGTATTCGCGCTTGAGCACCTGGGCCCGGGAAGTGCCGTCTTCATGGACAACTTCCGGCACGCGGGTTTTCCATTCCTCGGCGACTTCGAAGGTGAAGGTCATGAACGGTGCCGGGTGATCGACCTTGATCATCTGCGGTGCAACGGTGTCGAGCATCGATGGGCAGAAAGGCCTCCAGCGCTCGCGGAACTTGATCTGCTCGTTGATGCGATCGGCCACGCCGCTGGCGCTCGGGCAACCAATGATCGAGCGACCGCCCAGCGCACGCGGGCCGAACTCCATGCGGCCCTGGAACCAGGCCACCGGGTTGCCGTCGACCATGATCTTGGCGATGCGCTCGGGGGTGTTGTCGATCTTGCGCCACGCCGGCTTGCTCGGGTGACGGGCGCACGCGGCGATCACGTCTTCGTTGCTGTAGGCCGGGCCGAGGTAGACGTGTTCCATCTTCTCCACCGGCACGCCACGGGCGTGGGACACGTAAGCCGCCGCGCCCACCGCCGTACCGGCGTCGCCGGAAGCCGGTTGCACGAACAGCTCCTTGACGTCGTCACGGGCGATGATTTTCTGGTTCAGCTTGACGTTCAACGCACAGCCACCGGCGAAGGCCAGCTTGCCGGTTTCCTTGAGCACGTCGCCCAGGTAGTGGTCGATCATTTGCAGCGCGAGTTTCTCGAACAGCGCCTGCATGCTCGCCGCGTAGTGAATGTATGGCTCATCGGCGATGTCGCCTTCACGTTTCGGGCCGAGCCACTCGATCAGCTTCGGCGAGAAGTAGAAACCCTTGCCCTTCTCTTTATAGCGACGCAGGCCGATCACGTTGGCGTAGTCGGTGTTGATCACCAATTCGCCGTTTTCAAACGAAGCCAGGCGCGAGAAGTCGTACTTGGTGGCGTCGCCATAAGGCGCCATGCCCATGACCTTGAATTCGCCGTCGAGCATTTCAAAACCGAGGAACTCGGTGATCGCGCCGTACAGGCCACCCAGGGAGTCCGGATCGAAGAATTCCTTGATCTTGTGGATCTTGCCGTTTTCACCGTAGCCAAAGAAGGTCGTGGCGTATTCGCCCTTGCCATCGATGCCCAGGATGGCGGTTTTTTCCTGGAAGCCCGAGCAGTGATACGCACTGGAGGCGTGCGCCAGGTGGTGCTCGACCGGCTCGATCTTGATCTTTTTCGGATCGAAACCCAGTTGCTCCAGGCACCAGACGATCTTGCGGCGATACCGCTTGTAGCGACGGTTGCCCATCAGGATCGCATCGAGGGCGCGGTCCGGTGCATACCAGTAACGCTTGGCGTAGTGCCAGCGAGCTTCGCCGAACAGACTGATCGGGGCGAATGGGATCGCCACCACATCAACGTCGGAAGGCTTGATGCCGGCCTGTTCCAGACAGAACTTCGCCGACTCGTAGGGCATGCGGTTCTTTGCATGTTTATCGCGTACGAAGCGCTCTTCCTCGGCCGCCGCGATCAGCTTGCCGTCAATGTACAGCGCTGCGGAAGGATCATGGCTAAGGGCGCCGGACAGGCCAAGAATCGTCAATGCCACAGGGTCTAGCCTCTTATGTCTGCATACGGGCGACAAGCGCCACGAAAAATGAATGTGCCGCGCGCCAAGGGTGCGGGGCAGCTAAAGGGCGGGATTATAGCGTAAATGCGGCGGCAAGCCTCTAGCTGCAAGCGGCAAGCTCGTGGCGAGTTACCCATTGCATGTCCATTGACAGCTAATGGCTACCAACATAGACTTCGCGCAAATGGACTGGGGGATCCCGGTCGGCGTCTAAGCCTCGGTGAGTTTCACCGGGGCTTTTCGCTTTCTGGAAGCGGGAAAATTTTCAATCCCCAGTTTTCAAAACCTTCTCCGGCCTTATCGCGCCCGCCGCTGCAATAGAACTTACGCTTGAGCACATCAAAAGCCCGGTTTTCCTGCCCGGCACGTAGGACACTCATGCCAATAGGTCTCGCAACGAGATCTGCCAGTTGCAAGCCGGTAGAGTTAACCTGCTTAGTCGCGAAGACAATATCAAACGGAAGTTGAATCCCCATACGATTAGCACCGTCACACATACGGCGAAACTCCAGCTCAAGCTCGTTATCTTCTTTTTTCCCTCTTCGCTCGACGATCACATGGGTCAACGCATCGTGCTGGAGCTTCTCCTTCAGAAACTCATAAAGCGTTTCCAGACAGAAGCCCAAAGCAACGTGATAGGGATTATCCGCACCGCCTTGCCTATCCCGCAGCCTTGTCTTATCTATAACGCAACTGATCAGAATAAAATTGCTCGCCTCGATGATGCTGGTCAGCTCATCAAGAAAGGAGTGCTTGTGCTGCCTGGATACAAACAGACTGGAAAAAGCACCTTTCTCCTTACGGATTTCCAGCTCATGCAGCCCAATTAGGTCATGCCCCATATGATTGAACTTGAACTTCTGCAGGGCAGGAATGACCTTCTCGCAGTAGTGGCGCTTATGAAAAACGCAAAAAGCTAGTACAAACATCGGATAGTTGGGATCCAGCGTCTGCATTCCATGATCGCCACTCTCATCCACGTACACGATGAAGTCGCTGAATTTCCCGCCTGGGACGGCAGGCTTATCCTCGCTAACGATCTTTTCAGCCTCAATTTCAAAAAGTGAAAATTGCTGAGCAGGCACTGGATTATCTGGCATAGCGTCACGACTCCTTCTCAAGGCGTACTGAACACACAAAACCAGAACACCTACACTTTGATCCGTTAAATATTGTGTCGCATTAGCTCAATACTGATGCCCCGACCTCTCTAGGCAATCGCCCATCGATCACCCGATACAACGCACTCCCCTCAGGCCAATTGCGCATGAACCGCGCCCGATCCCGGGCATAGGCCTGGGCGAAGCTGGACTGGCTGCGGTGTTGGCACATCGAGTCGAGGTCGATCAACGCCCAACGATCGTCTTGCCAGAACAGGTTGTGCCCCTTGAAGTCGCCATGACTGATGCGCTCGCGGATCAGATCGGCGAACAAGCGATCCAGCGCCAGCAGCTCAGTCTCGGGAGCCTCGCCGCTCTCGACGTAAGGAGCGAAGCGTTCGATGATGTCCGGGCCGCACAGGTGCTCAGTCACCAGGTAAGCCCCTCGGCGCAGCCAGAGGAAACGCTTTTCCAGCAGCGCCAGCGGCTTGGGCGTGGCGATGCCGAGGAAAGCCAGTCGATGCCCCTCGCGCCAGGAATGCCAGGCGCGGCTCGGGCGCCAGAAACGCTTGAGCCAATGCGCGAAGTTCTTGATGTTGTAGCGCTTGATCACCAGGGTGCGACCATTCGACTCGACCTTGCCGACACTGGCCGCACCACCGGTCTTGTACAGGTGCCCCTGGTCGAGCAACGCGTCGGCCTGTTCCAGCACGGGGACCATGGCCGCTTCTTCATCGCGACGGATCGCCCGCAGCCCGAACGGTCCGCGCTGCACGCTGAACAAGCTGCACTCGCGCCCGACCTTTTCGAGAAAATCTTTCAGCCGCCAGGCATGCACTTTGTCGATCTGTTTTTGCAGCGCCTCCATCGGCAGGGCGTGTTCGGCGTTGCCCAACAGGTAATACACCAGCAGTTCTTCATTGAACGGCTCGATGGATTTGGGAAGCTGGGCGAAAAACACCCCGAGGTTTTCCAACACCTTCTGCCGCGATAACGGCTGGCCGGGGGCTTCGGCGCGAATGCCAGCACCATCGATCAGATAGAGCTTGCCACCGTGGCGCAGCAGGTTGTCCAAATGCAGGTCTTCCTGCCACAGGCCCTTGCCGTGCAGCTGCGCAATCGCGCCCAGGGCCTCGGCCAAAACTGCTGTTTGTTCGTCCGCCAACATCGGCAGATGCTCAACCTGCTTCCAAGCATCGCCGAGACTCTCGGCGTCTTCCAGCAACTCGAACAGCAGCCAGCCACCCTCGCCCTCCTTCAAGCCATCAGCCAACAGCAATGGCGTGGTCAGCCCCTGCTCCGCCAGGAGGCGAACACCTTGCAGCTCACGCTGGAAATGCCGAGGCGCCTTGCTGCCCACCAGCAACTTGGCCAGTACCGGCCGGCCACGCCAGATGCCAGCACCGACGTAACGCTGCCCCGGCAACACTCGCAGCAGTGAAAGCAACTGCAACTGCGCCGGACCGGCAGCATCGGCCAGCTCCACGCTCAGGGGCAGGCTCGGGCTGCGACCGGCGCTTTTCAATTCCGACAGATGCATCAGCGGGCCTCCTTATGGGTGCGTCGAGCCCTCAATCGCGTCATCCATTGATCCACCAGCGCACCGCCAAGGGGCTGGTCCAGATAAGTAGACAGCATCTGACGGACATCTTCTTCGCTCCAGATCTGGGCCCGGCGCAGCAAAGGCTCCAAATCCTTGACCCGATCCCGCCAGCCAAACAGCAGCGGCCGGGTTTTCTCCAGGTCGATCAACTGCGCCTGGTAACCGTCGGCGGCGGCTTGCAGGAAGATGTGCTTTGGATAGAAGCAACCGTGCACTTGATGCACGGCGTGAAGGCGTCGCGCCAACAACCCGCAAGCATTGAGGATGGTAGTGCGCTGCGCTGCCGTCAGGCTCGACCAACGCTGCAGAAGCGAATCCAGGTCATCCCAGCCGTCCAGTGCACGCGTCAGCAGAATCGCCCGCACTTCGCCGTTCACCTTGCGCTGGCCATAGAACACAGCTTGCAGGGCCGGAATCCCCAACTGGCGATACCGGCTGATGTTGCGAAACTCCCTGGAAAAACTCGGTTCGCCAAACGGGTGCGACAAGGTCCGGGTCAGGTAATTGCTCTGACGCTTGAGGTAATAGCCCTGCCCTTCGAGCTCCAGCCGGAACACGCTGCTCCAGCCACCGCCAGAGGTATTGGGCTCATCGACGGCGTCCAGTTCTCGCGACCAAAGGGCCTCGAAGCTGTCCAGGCCATGACGTGCAAGCAACGCCCGGTCTTCAGCGGCCAGGAAATCAGTCATTCACGTCCCTCAAAAAATCTCACTACATGGCGGATGCGTTTTTTGTCACACGCATCGAGCCGGTCGCGCTGGCGATATTGCAGATAAAAACGCAGGCGCTGGGTAGCCGACAGGTGATACTTGGCAACCTTGTCCAGGCAGGCAAGGTCCTTGGTAATCCGGTACTTGAGCCAGAAGCCGCGCCAGAAATCGCCGTTCGGGCAGTCGATCAGGAACAGTCGCGCCTGGTCATCGATCAGCAGGTTGCGCCACTTCAAGTCGTTATGGGTGAAGCGGTGATCGTGCATGGTTCGGGTGTAGCCTGCCAATTGCCGGCTCACGCCATCGACCCAGGCACGATCGCCCAGGCGCGGATCGTGCCGCTCGGCCAGGGCTGACAGGTCTTCGGTACGCGGCAGTTCACGGGTGATCATCGCCCCGCGATCATACGCCGCGCCACGTCGCTCCAGGCCCCAGGCAACAATCTCGGCGGTGGGAATCCCCCACTTGGCGAATCGCTTGAGGTTTTGCCACTCGGACTTGACCCGGGGCTTGCCCAGGTAGCGCCGCAAGCCTTTGCCGGCACCGACGTAGCGCTTGACGTAGTAGTTCACGCCGTTGCGTTGTATGCGGATCACCTCTGACAGCGGATCACGCGTCAGACGCTCTCCCTGAAGACCAAACACCGCATCGAGGCTGCCGAAATCCTGCGCCAATTCAGCGTAGGCCGGCTCCAGGTTCCAGCCCGACATCAGAGCGCATCCCCGTACCGCTGCTTGCGTTCATACAGTTTGTTGGCCTTGCCTTCGAGCCATGCCAGCAACGAAGCCTCTTCAGCCAGGACCTGGCGCAGCGGCTGCTGGAAATATCCCTTTAGGAAGCGCAGCTTGTCGCGGCGGGTCAGGCCAATGTCCAGCGCCGAGAAATACAACGCCGCCAGGTCCTTGTTACGCCAACGAGTGGTAATGGCCGCTCGGGTCTGGGCGCGGTGCAGGTCGATCACCGAAAGCTTGAAATCCTCAGGTGTCACCGGTTTGTCGGTGTGCAGCAGGAAATGGCAGATGTAGCAGTCACGGTGGTTGACCCCGGCGCGGTGCATCATCCCGGTCATGCGCGCCACTTCGGCGATCAAGGCGCGCTTGAGCCTGGGTGGCGGCGCTTGCTTGACCCAGTCGATGCTGAAATCTTCAAGGCTGATCGTCGGCGCCAGCTCCTCGGTGACGATAAACGAATGCTGGTCCGCCGGATTGCTGCCCTTCTCGCCATAGGCGACTGCGGTCATGGTCGGCACGCCGACTTCCTGCAGGCGCTGGATCGCCTTCCATTCCTGGCCCGCGCCGAGTACCGGCAGCTTGGCGGTGAACAGGTTCTTGAAAATCTCGCCCCAGCCAATGCCACGGTGGATCTTCACGAAAAAGCCGCGCCCGTCCACCTCCGTGCGCAGGGTGCGCCGGGCTTCGAGTTCACGGTAGACCTCGCCCTGGAGCGCTTCGACTTCGGCGAACGCATCGCGCCCGGCCCAAAGGCTCTTGAACGGTTCGGCCAGCATCAATTTCATCAAGCGTGCTCCGCCAATATCACATCGGCCGCGTGCTGCGGCATGCTGTAGAGGTCGGCCGTCTCGGCGAAGGCCAGACCGTTGCGACTCCACGTCGCGCGTGCTCCCGGGTCGCTCAACATCCGACCCAGGTACTCAGTGAGCTGCGCTTGTTCGAACGGCTCGTCCAGCACCAGGCCACTGTCGGCCTCGGCGATGTAGTGGGCGTACCCACACACCGCGCTGACCAGCACCGGCAACCCGGCCACCAGCGCTTCCAGCAAGACAGTGCCGGTGTTTTCGTTGTATGCCGGATGGATCAACAGGTCGGCACCCAACAGGAAACGCGGGATGTCGCTGCGGCCCTTGAGGAACCGCACGTTTTCACCGAGCCCCAGCGCGGCGCTCTGCAATTGGAATACCTTGGGGTCGTCCTGGCCAATTACAAACAGTCGGGTGCGTTTTCTCAGTTGCGCGGGCAGCGCGGCCAAGGCCTTGAGGCTGCGATCCACGCCCTTGGTCTTGAACCCGGAACCGATCTGCACCAGCAACAGGTCGTCGTCGGCCAGCTCGAATTCGGCCCGGAACGCGGCACGGATTTCGTCAGCGTCGGCAGGTCGGCGGCGGTCCTGGGCGATGCCCGGCGGCAGCAGGTGAAAACGTTCCAGCGGCGTGCCGTAGTGCTTGATGAACAGCGGTTGCTGGACTTCGGAGATCATCAGCACGTCGGTCTTGGCGTCCTTGGCGAACACCGCCCGCTCGTACTCGGCGAAATGCCGGTAGCGTCCCCAGCGCCGATACAGCGAATTACGCAGGTTCTGCGCCTTGTCTTCGAAGCAGCCGTCGGCGGCGTAGTACACGTCCAGGCCGGGCATCTTGTTGAAGCCGATCAGCCGGTCCACCGGGCGCTTGGCCAGGTCAGCCTCCATCCACGCGCTGAGCTTCTCGTTGCGGCGATGGTTGAACAGCGCCTTGACCGGCGCCACCAGCACTTCGAAGCCGGGCGGCACATCACCTTCCCAGATCAGCGTGTAGACGCGGATCTGGTGACCGCGCCGCTGGCATTCCAGGGCGATGCGCATGAAGTCACGCTGCAGGCCGCCGAAAGGGAAATACTTGTAAAGGACAAAAGCCAATTGCATCAGCGCGGCTCCTCAGCCAATAACGTGCTCAGGTGGCTGGCGACACGCTCGGGATTCAGACGCGTGAAGCACAGGGGCTGCTCGCGTTTCAGGTCGAACCGCCGGGCATCTTCGGCAGTTGGCGGGTAAGTACATTGTTTCTGCATGCAGGGGGCGCACGGGAAATCGCTGGCGAGGTGAATCTGGCCCTTGCCATAGGCGCCGGTCAGCACCGGGTTGGTCGGACCAAGCAGCGAAATGGTCGGTACGTCCAGGGCTGCGGCCAGATGGCCAAGACCGGTGTCCACGGCCACGCAAGCCTGGGCGCCGGCAAGCACCTTGCCCATGCCGCCGAGGTTCAATTTCGGCAGCACCAACGCGTTGCGCAACCCACTGGCGATGCGTTCGGCCCGGGCCTTCTCGGCCGGGTTGCCCCACGGCAGTTTCACCACAACGCCGAACTGGCCCATGCGTTCGGTGAGCTGGCGCCAGTAAAGCTCGGGCCAGTGCTTGGACTCCCACGTCGTGCCGTGCAGGAATACCACGTAGGGATAGGGACGTGGCAATTCCACCAGGCGGTCGATGTCGAGGCCGTAGTTACCCTGGGTTTGCGGCAAGTCATAGCCCAGCGCCAGGGCGAATAACTGACGCACCCGCTCGACCGCATGTTGACCACGGGCCACCGCCAGGCGCCGCGAGTAGAAGCGCGCCGCCAAGGGTTCGCGAGCCGAGTCTTTATCCAGGCCGGCGACCGGCGCCTTGACGTAGCGAGTCAGCCAGGCGCTTTTCAACAGGCCCTGAGCATCGATCACCAGGTCGTATTTTTCGGCGCGCATGCTCTGCTTGAAGCGCCGCCACTCGCCGCTCTTGAAGGTTTGCCAGAGGTTCTTGCGCCAGCGCCGTATCGCCACTGGAATGACCTTGCCCACGGCCGGGTGCCAGGTAGGGATTTCGGCGAAGCCTTCTTCCACCACCCAATCGAACTTGATACCCGGAATCGCCCGCGCCGCATCGGTCAGCGCGGGTAACGTGTGGACGACATCCCCCAGCGATGAAGTCTTGATCAGCAATACCCGCAAGTTACCGGACCTCCACGGGTGTGCCCTGCAAACGCTCCAGGGCTTCGTTCACCGACGGCGGCATGAGCTGGCGCAGGCAGTTGTAGTGACCGAAGCGGCAGGTGCGATCGAAGCATGGACTGCATTCGATGCCCAGGCGAACGACTTCGACCTTGTCCGCCAACGGCGGGGTGAAGCCCGGCGAAGTGGAGCCGTAGACCGCCACCAGCGGACGGTTCAGCGCGGCGGCCACGTGCATCAGGCCGGAGTCGTTGGACACCACCGAATCGGCGCAGGACAGCAGGTCGATGGCCTCGGCCAGGGAAGTATCACCGCTGAGATTGACCGACTCTTCCCGCAGGCCGGGAATCAACCGCGAGCGGATGTCTTCGCCCACCGAGTGGTCGTTTTTCGAACCGAACAGCCAGACCTGCCAACCTTCGCGAATCTTCGCCTCGGCGACCTGGGCGTAATGCTCCGCCGGCCAGCGCTTCGATTCGCCGAACTCGGCACCCGGGCACAGGGCCAATACCGGGCGATCCAGGGTCAGGCCGAACTTGGCCAGGGCCGCTTCGCGCGTGACCGGATCGATCTGCAGATTTGGCCGGGGATACGGCTTGGGCAACTCGACGCCCGGCTCGTAGGCCAGGGCCATGAAGCGCTCGATCATCAGCGGATAGCGGTCTTTGTCCAGCGTGCGCACATCATTGAGCAGGCCATAGCGAAACTCGCCACGCCAGCCGGTGCGCTTGGGAATACCGGCAAAAAACGGCACCAGCGCCGATTTCAGCGAATTGGGCAGCAGGATCGCCTGGTCGTACTGGCCGACCAGGGATTTGCCGATGCGCCGACGGGTCGCCAGCTCCAGCACGCCGTGGCCGAGCGGAAAGCTCAAGGCCTTGCGTACCTCGGGCATGCGCTCAAGGATCGGCCGGCTCCACTCCGGGGCCAGGACGTCGATTTCGCACTGTGGATGACGCTGCTTGAGGCACTGAAACAGTGTCTGCGCCATCACCATGTCACCGACCCAACTGGGTCCAACGATCAGAATATTCATGTGGCTTCCAAAAACGATACGGGGAGGCCTACGCCTCCCCGCCTCGAGAATCACTGTGGCTTAGGTCGTTGCCTGCTGCCCTAATCTACAACACACCGCCAATCCGT
>NZ_JAOSHO010000310.1 GCF_025917275.1 Pseudomonas agronomica
TCGCCAGCTCCTATAGGTGCATGGCGGCAGGGATCAGACGATGGAGGCCTTTATGCGCTCTGCCTGCTTCAGATACAGGCCCAACTCCCGGGCCGGCAGGGGTTTGCTGTAGTAGTAGCCCTGGCCTTCGTGGCAGCCTTCGGAAATGATGTAGGCCTCTTGCTCGATCGTTTCGACGCCTTCGGCAATGACCTGCATCCCCAGGCTTTTGCCCAACTGGATGATGGCGCGGACGATGGTCGCGTCGTCTTCGTCATCGAGCAGGTCCTGGACGAAGCTCTTGTCGATCTTGATCTTGTCCAGCGGCAGGCTCTTGAGGTAACTCAGCGATGAATAACCGGTGCCGAAGTCATCAATGGCGATCAGCGCACCGGAGCGGCGCAGGCTCAGCAGATGCTGGGCCGCGGTGGTGATGTCTTCCATCAAGCCGGTCTCGGTGACCTCCAGCTCCAGGCTGCGCGGCGGCAAGCGATACATCTGCAGGAAATTGTTCACCACCCGAGGCAGTTCGGCGTGGTGCAGCTGCACGGTGGACAGGTTGACCGCCATGCGCATGTCGACGAAGCCCTGGTCATGCCATTCGCGCAATTGCTTGCAGGCTTGGTCCAGCACCCATTCGCCGATGGCGATGATGGTGCCGTTCTGCTCGGCCAGGGGGATGAACAGGTCCGGCGGCACCAGGCCGTGTTCGGGATGATGCCAGCGAATCAGGGCTTCGGTGCCTACCACGCGCAAGTCGCGGTAACTGATCTGCGGCTGGTACACCAGCGTGAACTGTCCCCGGGCCAGGGCTTCGCGCAGGTCTTTTTCCAATTCGCGGCGGCGACGCATCTCGCTGTCGACGCTGGCGATGTAGAACTGGTAGCGATTGCGCGAGCGGGTCTTGGCCAGGGTCATGGTCTGCTCGGCTTTTTGCAGCAATTTCTCAGTGCTGTCGCCGTCTTCTGGAAACAGGGTGATACCAATCGTGGCGCGCAGGCGGATCTCGTGATCATCGATCGCGAACGGCGCTTCCAGGTCGTCGAGGATGCTCTGGGCCAGTTCGGCGGCCTCGTAGGGTTGCTCGATATCGGCCTGGACCAAGGCAAACTGGTCACCGCCCAATCGCGCCAGGGCGCCGAGGCGACCGCTGTGGGCGCGCAGCCGATCGGCCAGCGCCAAGAGCAACTGGTCGCCAGTCTGGTAGGTGAATTGTTCGTTGATGCTCTTGAAATCATCCAGCCCTACGCACAACACCGCGACGCGACGTTGCAGGCGCCCGGCGTCCACCAGGATCTTGTCCAACTGCTGCTGAAGCTGCTGACGATTGGGCAGGCCTGTGAGGAAGTCGTACTGGGCCATGCGCAACAGGCTGTTTTCTGCTTCGTGGCGCAGGTGCGTATTGCGCTCGATGGAGGCGAGTAACTGGTTGGCGGTATTGATCCACAGGCCCAGCTCGTTGTGCTCGTGGCCCGGCAGTTGCGGGATCTTGTGCGCGCTGGGGCGGTCGGGGTTTATTTCGGTCAGGTGCTGGATAATCCGCGACAACGGTTTGGTCAACAGCCAGTGATAAACCAGGTACAGCACCAGGCCCATCGCCAGGGCGCGCAGCATTCCGGAGATGAAGATAATCACGGAACTGATGATGAAGCCTTGGCCATAGGTGGCGGTGTCCAGGGTGATGCTGAGGTCGCCGTAATATTCGCTGTAAGGGCCGCGGCCCACCAGTTGTGTGGTGAAGGTTCGTTCCTGGCCGAGAATCAGGTCGGTCAGCCAACGGCTCCTGGAGTGCTGCAAGGGCCGGGTCTTTTCCGCGAGCATGGTTTCACCAGGGTGGCCGATGGACGCCATGCGCACGGCTTCGTCCTGGAACAGTCCTTCGATCACCTGCATGCCCATTTCCCGGTCCAGGCTGTAGACCGCCTGGGTAGAAGGATCGCGGAACATATCGAGGATGCGCTGGGCGTCGTCAGCAACGGCCCGGTTGGTTTTGTAGGCATCGAACACAATCTGGGCGCAGCTCAAGATCATGCCAACGATCAATGCCGAGAGGAGCACGACCCGGAGCAACTTCACAGACAAGCTGTTCTTGAGTTCCAGCTTCAAAGAGAGATTCCTTGTTCCGTGCGGGTAGCGTCAAGTTGCCATGAGTATTGGCAATCCTGTGATGTCAGTCAAAGGGACAATCAAACACAAGGGTTTTCGCCTGAAACCTGGCCGTTATACGGTGTTTACAGAGTGATTACTCTACGACCATTGTTTCGGTTGGAAGGGCCTGCAACTTGAGGCCTGGCGGGACTTTTTGTTGGGTTTCAGACGCGAGGTCATTTGCCTGGGGCGATATTGCTCATTCACCGCGAGGCTTGCTGTGGGAGCAAAACAATCCAAGCTACCTAAAAAAAAGGCGCCTTCCCGTCGGGAAAGCGCCGTTTTTTTTGGCATCACAACTTACGCAGTGAAGGTCTTGCCTTCGAACTGCTCAGCCACGAACTTCCAGTTGACCAGGTTCCAGAACGCTTCGACGTATTTTGGACGAAGGTTGCGGTAGTCGATGTAGTAGGCGTGTTCCCAGACGTCGCAGGTCAGCAGCGGGGTGTCGCCGCTGGTCAGCGGGTTGCCGGCGCCGATGGTGCTGGCCAGGGCCAGGGAACCGTCAGCTTTCTTTACCAGCCAGCCCCAGCCGGAACCGAAGGTGCCGATGGAAGTCTTGCTGAATTCTTCCTTGAACTTGTCGAACGAACCGAAGGCTGCGTTGATGGCTTCAGCCAGGGCGCCGGTTGGTTGACCGCCGGCGTTTGGCGCCAGGCAGTTCCAGTAGAAGGTGTGGTTCCAGACCTGAGCGGCGTTGTTGAAGATACCGCCCGAGGAAGTCTTGACGATTTCTTCCAGGGTCTTGCCTTCGAACTCGGTGCCAGGCACCAGGTTGTTCAGGTTCACGACATAGGTGTTGTGGTGCTTGTCGTGGTGGTATTCCAGCGTTTCTTTGGAGATGTGTGGCGCCAGTGCGTCGTGTGGGTACGGCAGCGGCGGCAATTCGAAAGCCATGGTGATTCTCCTAATCAGGTCAGTTGCGGTGAGCGCAAGGCCGATCACGGGCGGCCAGACTAGCGCCGGGGAGTTTGTACTCTTTGGGCGCAGGAGTCGGATCATAGCACCGGGGGTGCGGCATAACCACGCAACAACTGTGTGGAATAGAGGTTCCAGAGCGGTTTGGCATATCAGCCCGAGACGATCAATTGCGCTGCCACGGTGAACATCATCATCGCCACCAACACGTCCAGGATGCGCCAGGTACTGGGCCGGGCCAGCCAGGGCGCCAACCACGCGGCACCGATGGCGAGGACGGAAAACCACAGCAGCGAGGCGCTGGCTGCCCCCATGACATACGCACCGGGCACGCTTTGCTGGGCGCCGAGGGAACCGATCAGCAGCACGGTGTCGAGGTAGACGTGAGGGTTGAGCAACGTGACCGCCAGTGCACTGAGCAACACCGTGCGCAATGAGCGCGCAGTCTGTTGTCCATCCCGTTGCAGGCTTTGTTGCGAGAAGGCCCGGCGCAACGCCAGGCTGGCGTACCAGAGCAGGAACGCGGCGCCGCCCCAGCGTGCGATCGACAGCAGCAGCGGACTTTGGGCTAGCAGCGTTGCCAGCCCGAATACCCCGGCGGCCACCAACAGCGCATCGCACGTCACGCAGAGCGCAGCCACGGGCAAGTGATGTTCGCGGCGCAAGCTCTGGGCGAGGACGAAGGCATTCTGGGCGCCAATCGCCATGATCAACCCGAGGGCCATCAACAGGCCGTTCATATAGCTTTGCCACATAAAGTATTCCTCCATCCAGGTTCGCAATGCTGGCCATTCTCCGGTTCGTCGAGTTATAAGAAAAACGAATCTTGCTGATCCCTCATTAGGAAAATTGATGTTCGACTACAAATTGCTATCTGCCCTGGCGGCCGTGGTCGAGCAGGCCGGTTTCGAACGTGCCGCGCAGGTGCTGGGACTGTCGCAATCGGCCATTTCCCAGCGGATCAAATTGCTCGAGGCCCGCGTTGGCCAGCCCGTATTGGTGCGTGCCACGCCGCCGGCGCCGACCGAGATCGGCCGTCGTCTGCTCAACCATGTCCAGCAGGTCAGGTTGTTGGAACGTGACCTGCAAAGCCTGGTGCCGGCATTGGACGAAGAGGGGCTGCCCGAGCGCCTGCGGATCGCCTTGAATGCCGACAGCCTGGCGACGTGGTGGGCCGGTGCCGTGGGTCAGTTCTGCGCTGAACAGCATCTGTTGCTGGACTTGGTGGTAGAGGACCAGACCGTTGGCCTCAAGCGCATGCGTGCTGGCGAAGTGGCAGCTTGTGTCTGTGCCAGCGAGCGTCCCGTGGCCGGTGCCCGCAGTGTATTGCTGGGGGCCATGCGTTACCGGGCGCTGGCCAATCCTGCCTTCATCGCCCGGCACTTCCCTGACGGCGTGCGCGCCGATCAACTGGCTCGCGCGCCCGCGCTGGTGTTCGGCCCGGATGATTTTTTGCAACACCGGTACCTCGCGTCCCTCGGCGTCGAAGGCGGTTTCGAGCATCACCTGTGCCCTTCGTCCGAAGGTTTCATTCGCCTTGCCGAGGCGGGGCTTGGCTGGGGGCTGGTGCCTGAGTTACAGGTCCGTGAACAACTGGAGCGGGGCGAACTGGTGGAGTTGGTGGCAGATAAACCGATCGATGTGCCGCTGTACTGGCATCATTGGCGCAATGGCGGGCAGCTGCTCGGTTTGTTGACCGAACAACTGGTTCACGCGTCTGGGCAGTGGCTGGTGCCGTTGGGCTGATTCGCAGCGTCAGGATTGCACGCAATACGCAAAACCTTCTTCATCGGAGCACTACATGAAAATTCTCGTCACCGGCGCGAGCGGCTTCATCGGCGGACGCTTTGCGCGTTTTGCCCTGGAGCAAGGCCTGGATGTTCGGGTCAACGGCCGCCGGGCCGAAAGCGTCGAGCACCTGGTGAGGCGCGGCGCCGAGTTCATCCCGGGCGACCTGAGCGACCCGGAACTGGCCCGTGATTTGTGCCGGGACGTTGATGCGGTGGTGCATTGCGCTGGCTCAGTGGGGCTGTGGGGCCGCTATCAGGATTTCCACCTGGGTAATGTCCAGCTCACCGAAAACGTTGTCGAGGCCTGCCTCAAGCAGAAGGTTCGGCGGCTGGTGCACCTGTCGTCCCCGTCCATTTATTTCGATGGCCGTGACCACCTGGGGCTTACGGAAGAACAAGTGCCCAAGCGTTTCAAGCATCCCTATGCCGCCACCAAATACCTGGCGGAGCAGAAAGTCTTCGGCGCCCAGGAGTTCGGCCTGGAAGTGCTGGCGCTGCGGCCGCGCTTGGTCACCGGGGCCGGCGACATGAGCATCTTCCCGCGCCTGTTGAAAATGCAGCGCAAGGGCCGGTTGGCGATTGTCGGCAACGGACTGAACAAGGTGGATTTCACCAGCGTCCAGAACCTCAATGAAGCGCTGCTCAGCAGCCTGCTGGCCACGGATTCGGCGTTGGGCAACGCCTACAACATCAGCAACGGGGCGCCAGTCCCGCTGTGGGACGTGGTCAACTACGTCATGCGACAAATGGAAGTCCCACAGGTCAGGCGGTATCGCTCCTACGGGCTTGCCTACAGCCTCGGCGCCGTGAACGAAGGTTTATGCGCGCTATGGCCCGGTCGCCCTGAACCGACGGTGTCGCGCCTGGGCATGCAAGTCATGAACAGAAGTTTCACCCTGGACATCAGTCGGGCCAGGCATTATCTCGATTACGATCCACAGGTCAGTTTGTGGGCCGCTCTCGATGAATTTTGCGCCTGGTGGCGTGTCCAGGACGCCCGCTGATCGCCCCGTCATGAACCGAGTGCCCGGTTCGGGGTCAATGGGTGCGGCGGGCGAGGGGGTTATACTCGCCACATCAAGCCATCCCCGGTTTCCCAAAGGTTAGACCCATGCCCATGCGTAACGATGCCAACGACGACTTCGATGATGTACCGAGCCTGCGGATGCGGGCCGACATTCCCGATGACGATGACTTCATGCCCAACCGCCAGCCCCACGTGCAAGCGCGTCCGGCGCCCGTTGCGGCGGCCAAGGTCAAGGGGCCGAGCACAGGGCCGTTGTGGGCACTGATCGGCGCGCTGCTGTGTGCCTTCGCTTTCCTGG
>NZ_JAOSHO010000311.1 GCF_025917275.1 Pseudomonas agronomica
GCTCATCAGGGCATGACGGCTAACGATCGATCACCAGGTTGGACGTCGGCTTGCTGCAGCAGAGCAAGCGCAGGCCCTTGTCGATCTCCCGCTGCCGGATGCCGCCGTTGTGGTTCATGTCCACCGTGCCTTCCAGCAGGGCGGTCTTGCACGTCCCGCAAACGCCTTGGCTGCACGACGACGGAACGATTGCGCCGGCTTTTTTGGCGGCGCTCAGCACGGTCTGGTGGCCGGGCATGCTGAAGGTCTTGCCCGAACGTGCCAGCGTGACCGTGAAAACGCTCTGTTGATCCAATGGGGCGGCTTGCTCGATCAACGGCTCCTCATTCAGCACCGCAATGTCGAAGCTTTCCTGATGATAGTGGGCGAAATCGAACGCCGCCTCCCTGAGCAGCGCCTTGACCGCTTCCATGTAACCCTGGGGGCCACAGGTAAAGATTTCTCGCTCCTTGAAGTCCGGGACGTGTTGGCTCAACAAAGGCAAATCGAGACGACCCATCGGCTGCTGCCAGTGGCTGGCGTCACCAAGCCCTTCACAAATATCGATGACCCGCAGTCCCGGCATATCGGCCTGCATTCGCGTCAACTCGCCGTGGAAAATGATATCCGCCGGCGTACGAGCGCTGTGTACGAAAACAATGTCCAGATTGGCAACCATGTCGCAGGCGGCGCGGGTCATCGACATCAACGGGGTCACGCCGGAGCCGGCGCAGAGGTACAACAGTTTTGCCGCTGGATGACCAACCGGCGTGAAGCTGCCCGCCGGCCCGGACGCCTTGAGGTTGTCTCCAGGCTTGAGTTGGTCATGCAGCCAGTTCGACACCACGCCCCCGGGCACGCGTTTGACGGTGATCGAAAAAGCGAACGGGCGAGTCGGTGAAGATGACAGGGTGTAGCACCGCGCAATGGCCTGCCCATTGATGACGAGCGACAGGGTAATGAACTGACCGGGCTCGAAACTCAACGCACTGAAGTCCGCGCATTGGAAAGTGAACGTTTTTACATCATGGGTTTCCTGTCGCACGGAGCAACACTGCAAGGTCTTCTGCTCGCCGCTGTGCCATTGCGAGCCAAACGCGCCCCAGGTCGCTGGATCGGTAAAACGGCTAGGGCGCGTCAGCTTTTCGTAAGTCGTCATGTTCATCCCTCACACGCCGTGGGCGGCCAGACGCGCCGCGTACCAGCGCGAGAATTGGTCAACATAGGTTTCGGTAAACGCCGAGAACGGCCCGGGCGTGTAGGCCGGGTCCTGGGTGCCGCTATGGGTGATGCCGACGAGGCTGGCGTCCTGGAGGTTGGTCGCCGCCCAGACTTCGGTCAGCTTGTCCAACGCGTAGTCCACGCCTTCGACGGCGTCGGCATGCACCAGCCATTTGGTGCGCACCAGGGTTCTATCGGGCGCCAGCGGGATGATGTACGAGACGATCGCATGATCGCTCATGATGTGGGTCCATGAGTTGTGGGTCCACAAGTGCATGTCGCCCAGGTCGCGACGCGTGAGGTCGCCAAACAGCCGGCTGCAGGCCACGCGGGTATCGAGGGTCTGGGATTCGCCGTTGCCCGCAATGACCAGGCGCTGGGAGCGGAACTGAGTCACCGCGTCCTCGCCCAGATGCTCGACGGCGTCACACAGGTAGCCTTCGCGCTCCCAGTCCTGCTTGGTATTGGCGTTGCGCTGGTGGTACTCCTGCAGCGCCTGGAGCGAGTCCTCGCCCAGTCCATCGGTGCAGAAGCCGAAATCCTCCGGCAGGAACGACGCCGTCAGTTCGGGGTGGGTGGCGGCGCAGTGATAACACTCGCGGTTGTTCTCGATCACCAGTTTCCAATTGCCGTTCTCGATGATCTCCGACTCGTAGGCGATCTTGGAATGGGCAAGGTCATATTGAGCGAAACGCGGCGTCATGACCTGGTCCAGGTACAGGATGTCTTCTGGCGGCTCGTCACCCAGGCAGACGAAAACATGGGTGCCGACCACGCGCGTATGGACAGGGATCAGGCTCTTGCACCCCGGGTCGAAATCCTTGCCCATGTGCGCGGCATGTTTCAGGCTGCCGTCGAGGTCGTACGTCCATTGGTGATAAGGGCAGACCAGCATGCCCACCGTCGATTTGCCGGCCTGTTTCAGGCGCGCCCCACGGTGGCGGCAGACGTTGCGGAAGGCCTGCACATGCTCGTCGTCATCGCGCACCAGGATGATCGAGGATTTGCCGATGTCGATCGTGGAGACATCGCCGGGTTCGGCAACGTCGCTGGTGACTCCCACCAGGATCCAGTGTTTGGTAAAAAAGACATCGACGTCGGTTTCAAAAATATCCTGGCGGCCGAACAGACCGCCGGGCATGCCATGGCCGGGGGCGCGATCGGCCAGCAGTTCACGATGGGTTTTCAAGGTAGGGTTCATCGTCGATCTCACTCAAGGCAAATGATCGGTGGTTGGCGGGCAATCAGTGCTGCAAAAAAAATGGGTGTCGTTTGTTCAAGCCACCGAAGGCTCCGGCAAGGGAGCGGATAAAGTCGGGCGCGACAGGTCATGGCCGAGCAGTGCCCGGTACAGTTCCACGTCGCCCAATACGCCCAGGACGGTTTGGGCATCGTCGACTATGAGCAGTGGATGACCTGTTTCATAACGGATCCCCAAGGCGACTCGCATGTTGGTTTCCGGCGCTACCAGTGTGACTTGGCGGCGCAAGGTCCCGAGGGCCTTGCCATCCTCCCAGCGTTGCGTCGGCAGGGCGGTTGCGCCTCGTCGGATGCTGGCCAGTCCTCGGGACTGATCCAGTGCCATCCAGAGGTTCTGTACCGTATCCAGGCAGTATTCATCTTGGGCGAAGACGCACCGGTCCAGCGGAGTCATCAAGCTTTTCGCGCACAGCACATTCAGCGGGTTGGTGTGGGCGACGAAGTTGCGCACGTAGTCGTCGGCTGGGTTGAGCACGATTTCTTCGGGCTTGCTGTACTGAATGATCTTGCCGTCCTTCATGATCGCGATCCGCGTCCCCAGCTTGAGGGCTTCGTCCAGGTCATGGCTGACGAACACAATGGTCTTGTGCAACTTGCGCTGCAGATCGAGCAATTCGTCCTGCAACCCTTGGCGAATCAGCGGATCGAGTGCCGAGAACGGCTCGTCCATCAGCAGAATGTCCGCGTCCATCGCCAGGGCGCGGGCCAGCCCCACGCGCTGCTGCATGCCGCCGGACAATTCGTCCGGCTTCTTGTTGCGCCACTGGGTCAAGCCCACCAGTTCGAGCTTTTCGTCGACCAGCCTGCGCCGCTCCTTCTCCGGGCGACCCTGCATCTCCAGACCGAAACCGATGTTCTCGCGCACCGTTAGCCAGGGCATCAGGGCGAACTTCTGGAAGACCATGGCGATGCGCTGGGTGCGCATCATTTTCAACTCGGCTGGGGTGCAGGCGGCAATGTCGATCTGCCGACCTTCGTGTTCGACGAAGAGCTTGCCGCGGCTCACCGTGTTCAAGCCGTTGATGCAGCGCAGCAGGCTGGACTTGCCGGAACCCGACAAGCCCATCAATACGCAGATTTCGCCTTTGTTGATCTCCAGATTGGCCTTTTCCACGCCGACGATCAGGCCGGTCTTCTGCAGAATGTCCGGCCGGGAAAAGCCTTGATCCAGCAGGTCCAGGGCGGCCTTGGGACGATGGGCGAAAATGACGTCGACGTCTTCGAAACGAATGATGCTCATGCGTCACCTCGTCTTACGGTTTCGCGCTGTTTGCAGATGCGGTCGAGGATGATCGCCAGGAGCACGATCGCCAGGCCTGCTTCGAAGCCCATGGCGATATCAGCCGTGTTCAACGCGTTGACGACAGGTTTGCCCAAGCCGTCCGCGCCAACCAGCGCGGCGATGACCACCATCGACAGCGACAACATGATGCATTGGGTAATGCCGGCGGCGATGCTCGGCATCGCATGGGGCAGTTCGATGCGGGCCAACAACTGGCGGCGCGAGCAACCGAAGGCCTTGCCGGCGTCCATCAATTCTTGCGGCACGTCACGCACGCCCAGGTACGTAAGGCGAATGGGCGCGGTGATGGCGAAGACCACCGTGGAGATCAACCCCGGAACGACGCCGAGGCCGAACAGCGTCAAGGTCGGGATCAGGTAGACGAAGGTGGGCACGGTCTGCATCAAGTCGAGCACCGGTCGCAAGGCTGCGTAGAACCAGGGGCGATGCGCCGCGACGATCCCCAGCGGCACGCCGACGATCACGCACACCAGCGTGGCGAATGTCACCTGGGCCAGGGTCTCCATGGTTTCCTGCCAGTAGCCCAGGTTGAGGATCAACAGGAACGACAGCGCGACGAACAGCGTCAGGCTTACCTTGCGTTGAATGTAGAAGGCGAGCAGCGCCAGCAGCCCTATCAAGGCCAACGGATTGAACCAGAGCAGGGCGCTGGTGAAGAGGCCGATGATTTCGGAGAGCGACGACGATATGGCGTCGAATACATCAGCGCCATGCTGGGTCAGCCACTCGACGTACCGGGCGATGTGCTCGCCCAATGGAAGTTTTTCTTGCGTAGTCCACATAGAGGCGGCTCGTTGTTGTTTTGGTTTGCCTGGAGCTGATACTCGTCCCGGGCCTGCCACGCTGACAAACCATTTAAAATCAGCCGTTAATGACTTTTTCTCATCAATCTTTTTGCGCTCTCGGGGGAAGAAGAGGCGGTGAGTCGATCAAATGTACTTAGGTGTACATTTAGCGGGCATCCGAGTACATTCGGGTCACGTATGTTCAATAAGGTGGATGCAAGATGCCCCAGGTAGGGAAGGCACGTGGCAAGACCCAGGACGCGGGTTGGCG
Source organism: Pseudomonas agronomica (assembly GCF_025917275.1). Lineage (GTDB taxonomy): Bacteria > Pseudomonadota > Gammaproteobacteria > Pseudomonadales > Pseudomonadaceae > Aquipseudomonas > Aquipseudomonas agronomica. The sequence goes on from NZ_JAOSHO010000311.1 coordinate 4,820, forward strand.
GGGGTCGCCCGAAGGGTGGCTGGAAGCGGCCTACGAGGCCTTGAAGGAATCCGGCATCGATGCGGTCCGGGTCATGCCGTTGGCCAAGCGCCTGGGTTTGTCACGTACCAGTTTCTATTGGTTCTTCGAGGATCGCGAACAGTTGCTGGCGGCCTTGCTGTCGCGCTGGCGCGAGACCAACACCGGAGGATTGATCCGGCAAAGCGAAAGCTACGCCGAGAGCATCTCCGAGGCGATCCTGAACGTCTTCGAATGCTGGCTCAACCCACAACTGTTCGACTCGCAATTTGAATTCGCGGTGCGCAGTTGGGCGCTCCAGTCCGCCGACGTCGCCCAAGAAGTTGCCGTCGTCGACGAGCAGCGAATGGGCGCCCTGGCGAGCATGTTCAAGCGCTTTGGCTACGACAGCCAGGGGGCCGACGCACGAGCCCGGACGATCTACCTGACGCAGATCGGCTACATCACCATGAACACCAGCGAGCTGATCACCGTGCGTTTCCAGCGCATCCCCCATTACGTGAGCATCTTCACCGGCAAGGTGCCCAAGCAGCGCGAGCTGGATCGTTTCTATGGCAAATTCGGCTATGCCGAAAAAGAGCCAGGAGTCTTCGTGCCGCTGGTGGAAACCTTTGAAGAGACGGCTGGAAAATGACCGGACCGACGCTGGGCATCATTGGCGGTACGGGCTGGCTGGGCGGGGCGATTGCCAAGGCCGTGCTGGCGAAGGCCTTGTTGCCGGCGGGTAATCTGATCCTTTCCAATCGCTCCGGGGCACATCCACTGGCGCAGCAAGGCGTTTGCCTGGTCACCGACAACCAGGCACTGGTGGATCGCAGCGACGTCATCGTCATCGCGGTACGACCCGAGCAATTCGCCAGCCTGACCCTCGACGCGATGGGCAAGACGGTCATTTCGCTGATGGCCGGGATCCCGGCGCAGGCGATTGCCGCGCAGACCTCGGCTGAAAGGGTCGTACGGGCGATGCCCAACGCGGCGGTGGAGATCGGGCAATCCTTTACGCCGTGGTATTGCGCTGGCGTGGCAGAGCTGACGACGAAAAGGCTGGTTCAGCGCTTGTTCGAATGCGTGGGCACGGCTGCCGAGGTCCAGCAGGAAGATTTCATTGATTACCTCTCCGCGCTGTCGGGCACCGGTCCGGCCTTTCCTGCCTTGTTGATGACGGCGTTGGCGAATCAGGCGATGGCGGCGGGAATACCTGCGGAGGTTGCACAGCTTGCCGCAAAGAATGTGGTGGTCAACAGCAGCCAGTTGCTGGCCAATCATGACGCGCAACACATGATCGATGCCCTGGTCGCCTACCGCGGCGTGACGGCCGCCGC
>NZ_JAOSHO010000312.1 GCF_025917275.1 Pseudomonas agronomica
GGGAGCAAGTTCCCTCGCCACAAAGGGATTGTGTTGGCAAAAAAAACGCCCCGAACCAGTCGGGGCGTTTCTTCGAGGATGCGGCCTCGGGCAAAGCGGTTTAGCGGATTCCTTCCTGGCGCAATGCGTTCGGAGTGAAATCAGCGGTGGTGGCGGTGAAGCCGAAGTCGTAGGCCGATTTCTCTTCATTCTTCATGCCCAGGGCCAGGTAGCGACCGGACTGCAGGTCATAGATGACCTCCATGGCGTACCACGGCACTTGCTTGTCGTAGTAGTTCTCGGCGTGGGCTTCGGCGACGCGCCACAGCTGGCCGCGACCGTCGTAGTGATCGATGACCGCAGCTTGCCAGGTGTCTTCGTCAATGTAGAAGTCACGCTTGGCGTAGATGTGGCGCTGGCCTTCCTTCAAGGTCGCGGTCACGTGCCAGACACGACGCAGCTCATAGCGAGCCAGGTCCTGGTTGATGTGGCCAGCCTTGAGGATGTCGGCGTACTTGAGTTGCGGCGAATCGATCTTGTGGCTGTTGGAGGCGATGTACAGCTCTTTCTTGCCTTCCAGCTTCCAGTCGTAACGGTCCGGCGCGCCGTTGTACATATCCAGGTTATCGGAGGTGCGCAGGCCGTCGGCGGCGGTACCCGGGCCGTCGTAGGCGACTTGCGGCGCCTGGCGCACGCGGCGTTGGCCGGCGTTGTAGATCCAGGCCTTGCGCGGCTCCTTCACCTGGTCGAGGGTTTCGTGCACCAGCAGCACGGTACCGGCCAGGCGCGCCGGCGCCGTCACTTGCTGCTTGAAGTAAAACAGCACGTTGCCCGGGTTGGCCGGATCGAAGCCCTTGATCTTGTCACGGAACACGAACTGATCCTGGAAGTACACGAGGCTGTACGAACCGTTGGGCTGCGGCGTGGCCTGGGTGACCAGTCGTGTCACGCTGCCGCCGCGATAGCGGGTGATGTGGTTCCAGATCACTTCGAGTCCGCTCTGGGGAATCGGGAACGGCACCGCCGTCTCGAAATTCTCCAGGCCGTTGCCGCCGCCCACCAGCTTGGTGTTCACGGCGTTTTTCTTGATGGAGGCCAACACGTCATCCGGCACGGTGGCGCCGCGATGGGTCGGATAGACCGGCATCTTGAAGGTTTCCGGGTAGCGCTTGAACATCGCGTACTGGCCCGGGGCGAGCTTGTCCTTGTACTGGTCGACGTTCTGCGCGGTGATGGTGAAGACCGGTTTTTCACTGGCGTACGGGTCGGAGAGGAAGCCTTTGCCGTCCACGCTGCCGGCGTTCTTGGCCATGGGTTTCCAGGCTGTGATCGAACCATCGGCATTGCCGGCCATCTCGGCGCCCATCGGCGTCAGGCTCTTGCCCAGCTTATCGGCCTCGGCGGCAGGCACGGCGGCCATGACGCTGGCCGCCAACAGGGATAACCCCAGCGCACCGACTTGCAATAGATTCTTTGTTATTTTCATAGTGTGTCGTCCTGAAATACGGTGCTTAGAAGTTCACGCCGACGCTGAGCGCCACGAAATCGCGATCGTCCACGGTACTGAAGTCCCCGCCAAAGAAGTTGGTGTAGGCCAGGCTCGCGTTGTAGGTGTTCTGGTACTCGGCATCCAGCCCGAGGCTGACGGCCTTGCGACCTTCCTCGAAGTTGGCGCCAGGGCCTGGCGAGTAGCCTTTCACGTCATGGGACCACGCCACGTTGGGCTTGAGGTTCACACCGGCGAAGACGTCCGGATAGTCCCAGATGGCGCGAGCGCGGTAGCCCCAGGAAGTGGCGGTGGTGAAGCCGTCGTTGTTGCAGTTGCTGTTGACGTCGTTGATGGTCTGGCCGCCGCCGGCGGCGGTCGATGTGTTGAGGGTGTTGCAGAAGCCATTTGGCAGCTCACCCGGCCCGAATACCGGATCACGACCGTAGCGAACGTCGGATTTGCTTTCCAGACCGCCCACATGTGTCACACCGATTTCGCCCACCAGGGTAAGACGGCTGGCGCCCATGACCTGGTCGAGGAAGTGGGTGAATGTGGTCTGGAACTGGGTGATTTCCTTGCGACGGTAGCCGTGCAGATCCTGGCCTGGTACGCCTGTCAGGAGCGAAGCGTTATCAAAAGGAAGCGTCCCCCCTGGCCCTTGGATCGGGCGAACACCTGCAAACAAAATATCAGTCGTGCTCAGTTGAACGGGCGCATTCGGCCGATAACTCAACTCACCGCTCCATGCGGTTCCTGTAGGTAACGTGGTCGAGAAACTCAAGCCATAGAGTCGGATATCTTCCGGATATTCAACGAAATAATTGGAATTACCCGCCACGATCAAAGGGCGAAGACCAGCCAATGGTCCCAGCGGCGTCGTATAGAACCGTGACGCAGCTCCCGTTGCACTGAAAATTGGAGCGCGGCTGTGATAGTTCATGAAATAGGCGCCAAATTCGGTATCCAGCGGTTCAAACATGTATTTCAGCGATGCGCCCCACTGACCACTGTCCCGGGCATCGCGATCCGGGCCTCGACGAACCAGCACGCCTTCTTCGTTCACATCCACGCCATTCGCAGTCAGGAATGGCAAGGCTGCGCCAGGGATAGTCGAACGCTTATTCAGCACCCGCAAATTATCCGAGCACCCATCCGCAATCACATCCGGCTGCGAGAAAAACGTCCCGCAGTTATCCACAACCGTCTGGTCCCACTCGATCTGGTAGAAGGCTTCAGCCGACAAGTTATCGGTCAGGCTCTGGGACACATAGAACATGTTGACCGGGATCAGGCCTTCCTTGACCTCGGCGCCCGGACGACGGAACGCGGACACGTCGACCGGGTTGATGGCGTTGATACCGCCCTGGATGAAGGTGCTCTCACCCCAACTGACGACCTGCTTGCCCAGGCGGACCGAACCCGGTTGATCGGCAATCGCGTAGTTGTGGTAGACGAACGCATCGAGAATCTGACCGCCGGAGGACTTGGCGCCTTCCTTGCGGTTGCTGTCGCTGATGTCTTTGAAAAGACGGTTTTCGTCCTTGAGTTCAAAGTCGTACCAATACTTGCCACGCACAAACACACCGGTGTCGCCGTACTTCAGCTCCAGATCGTGAATGCCCTTGAAGATCTTCGAGAAGGTTTCCCCACGCTTGAAGTTCAGGTGGCCGTCATCGGAAGTCTGGGACAGGCCCTTGCCGCCGTTGTTCACACCGATCAGGTCGCGGTTGGCCTTGGCCGTGGACCAGCTCGCGCCGACCGACAGGGACGAATCGAACTGGCCTTCGATTTCACCGATGTTGAAGCTGACGCCGAAAGCCGGGCCGGCGAGCGAAGAGGCAAGACTGACGGCCAGCGGCAATTTTGCCCGGCGCCAGAAAGTGTTTGCTGAGGTCATCGACGCAACTCCATGTGTTTTATTGTTATGGCAGTGGGTATTTCCGGAAACCCTTCGCCGTGCTGGCACGTGCGTCCCATTCCAGAAAACCTTGAGCGGACTATAGCCAGCAGGTAGTACGGCTTGATCCCTCTAAAGTGTGATTTGCAGCCCCCGACCACTCTGGAACAGTCCTTCGCCAGGCCGACGGCTGTCGGCACGGCAAGGATGGCTGAATTTTCGGTTTTGACAAGACAAGCGCTTGCTTGGTGGGGCTGCCGTGCCCTTTTCGGGCACGGCAGGGACGCTCAGAGCGTCGAGAGGAAGGTGCTGTTGTTGCTCTGCCATTCGGTGATGTCGACGCGGATACGCTTCTTGTCGAGCTTGCCGACGCTGGTCTTGGGAATTTCCGTAACAAGGGCGATCTGGCTCGGGATTGCCCACTTGCTCAGGTGCCCCAGCTCGACAAACGGCTTGAGGTGCTCCTTGAGCTCGCGAGCCCCGATCTCGTGCCCTTCGCGAATCACCAGCAAGGCAAACGGCCGCTCGCCCCACTGCGGATCGGGAATGCCGACCACTGCTACTTCACGTACCGCCGCATGACGGCTGATGAGGTCTTCGAGGTCCAGGGAGGAGATCCACTCGCCACCGGTCTTGATCACGTCCTTGATGCGGTCACGAATGTCGATGAAGCCCATGCCGTCGAGCGTGGCGACATCGCCGGTGTGCAACCAGCCGCCGCTCCAGAGCTCGGCGCCCTTGTGCGGTTCGTTGAAATAACCTTCGGTGAGCCACGGTGCGCGCAGCACCAATTCGCCCTGGGTCTCGCCGTCGGCGGGCAGAAAGCGGCCCTCGCCGTCGACGATCGCCGCCTCCACCAGCGGCCCCGGCACGCCGGCCTTGATCCGGTAGGTGATGCGTTCGTCTTCGCTGCCGGCCATCAGTTCGTCGTTGAGGTGGGCGCAGGACACCAGCGGGCCGGTCTCGGACATGCCGTAGGCAGCGGTGAGCTGGATGCCCTTGGCTTTGGCCGACTCGTACAGGCTGCGGTTGAGGGCGCTGCCACCAATGACAATTTTCCAGCCGCCGAAATCGACGCCCTGGGCGCCCTTGGCGTTGAGGAGCATCTGCAGGATGGTCGGCACGCAGTGGGAAAAAGTGACCTTTTCCTTGCGCCACAGCTGCACCAGGAACTCCGGGTCGTAACGGCCGGGGTAGACCTGCTTGAGCCCCAGCATGGTCGCCACGTAGGGCAGGCCCCAGGCGTGAACGTGAAACATCGGCGTGATCGGCATGTACACGTCGTTGGTACCCAGCAGCCGCACGCTGTCGATCGCCCCCATGATGGTCGCCACGCCCATGGTGTGCAGCACCAGTTGCCGATGGGTGAAATACACGCCCTTGGGGTTGCCCGTGGTGCCGGTGGTGTAGAACGTGGTGGCGACGGAGTTCTCGTCGAAATCCTGGAAGTCGTAGACCGGGCTTGCACCGGCCAGGAGTTGCTCGTACTCGCCAACCAGATCTGGCAGGTCGGCGGTTTTTTCCGGCAGGTCGGTCAACAGCAGGGTTTTCTTCACCGTGGTCAGGTGCCCGGCAATCGCCTGGTACAACCCGACGAACTCGCTGTTGACCAGCACGAAGCGGTCCTCGGCGTGATTCATGGTGTAGAGGATCTGCTCCGGCGACAGGCGCACGTTGATGGTGTGGATCACCGCGCCGATCATCGGGATCGCGAACATGCATTCCAGGTAACGATGGCTGTCCCAGTCCATCACCGCCACGGTATCGCCGGCCTTCACCCCCGCCTCGGTCAGCACATTGGCCAGCCGCGCGACGCGCTCCATCAGCGTCGGGTAGCTGTAGCGCAACTGGTCGCGGTAGATGATCTCGCGGGTTTTCTCGTAACGCGCGCCGGACATCAGCAGCCGCTTGATCAGCAGCGGGTATTGATAGGCGCCTTCGGCTGGAGGAATTACGCGAGTCTGCAACATAAGTGTCCCTTTTCTGACTGCACGGTCTTGGCTGGAAGCAAGCACTCTAAAGCGCTTCTCCACGGATCAAATCAGCCGAAGGAATGATTTGATCCGCCCGCAAATACCAGCCTTGAGCCATCATCGGGACGGGTTCAGCCCAATCAATGGGCCTCGGTAAATGCCAGCTTCACCCCGATCGCAACCAGCACGGCGCCCATGGTCCGGTCGAACCAGTGGCCCATGCGGGCAAAAGCGGCACGCACCCGCGCCTGGCTGAACAGCATCGCCACCATGCAGAACCAGGCCGCCGTGGCGACCGCGAGGTATACGCCGTAGCCGGCCTGGATCGCCATCGGGGTATGGGGGTTGATGACCACGGTGAACAGGGACAGGAAGAACAGCGTCGCCTTGGGGTTCAGGCCATTGGTCACGAAGCCGGCCGTAAATGCGCCGCGAGCGGTGCGTTCGCCGACTTCCTTGTGCAGGTTTTCCTCGCTGGCCTTGGCCGGCTGCGCACGCAATGCCTTGAAGCCGATGTACAACAGGTAGGCGGCGGCGGCCCACTTCAATGCGTTGAACAGCACGATCGATTGGGACACGATCAGGCCGATGCCCAGCAGCGAATACCCCACGTGCAGGAAAATCGCCGTGCCGACGCCCAACGCTGTCCAGGTCCCGGCGCGACGACCGTGGGTCACGCTTTCACGCACCACCACGGCGAAATCCGGACCAGGACTGGCCACGGCCAGCAAATGGATCAGGGCGACGGTGAGGAATTCGGCGAGGTACATGATGGGGCTCCTTGGCGACAATCTCTGTTGAATGATCCCGTGGCGAGG